>JAFDCW010001040.1 GCA_019312705.1 Deltaproteobacteria bacterium | reverse complement strand
GGGCGCCGCGGGCGCCGGCGCTGCGGGCTCGGGCGTGGCGGCCGCTGGTGCCGCCGCCGGCTGCGCGTCGGCTTGGCCAACCGTGATCTCCTGCGGCTTCACGATCGGCCCGTGGTCGTTGACGTTGTAGGAGATCGTGTTCGTCGAGACCCTCTTCTTCGGAACCGGAGCCGGAGCTGCCGCTGCCGGCTGGGCTGCGACAGCCTCAGGCGTCTTGGGGGCCTCGACGCGGGCACCCGGCGTGAGCGTGTAGGTCTTCCGAGCGACCGGGTCGTGAATGGTGACCTGCCCGCCTGGGGCTACCGCACAGCTGGCGCCGGGCGGCACTCCGCCGTCCTCGCCCGCCGCGGCACGGCCAGCCTTCATAGCCGCCATCCAGTTCGTCGCCTCGACGCTCACGTCGGAAAGCGGGGCCGAGCCTCCGAGCTCGGTGACGACGAGTCGCCACGTCTTCGTTGCCAAGATCGCCTCGTACACTTCCCCAATAGGGGGTCGAAAAGAAGACGACCGTACCAATGGAGCTGGCCGGCGGTCAAGCCAGGCGACGACCCTCGCGCGGCCAATTTCCCAACGTCGACACGGGGTTGGCCCGAGCGGGGCAATCGGGTCCGGAGGTTGTCGGCGGTCGAGCCGGGGCAGGTGGGGCTCCGAGGTCTGGCGAGGCAAACCGGGGGATGGGGGAGGGCCGTGGACCGGCGGTCCGAGCTGGGTTAGAGGTTGCGCGGGCGTCATGTGGATCCTCGTAATCGGCCGTGAGGGCCAATGGAGCCGGCCTGAGGGGGCCTTGGCGACTCTGCGCGATCTCGGGTGTCGCGTCGCGACGGCGGATCTCTGGGACTCCTTCGACGAGGGAGACCTGTCCGCGGACCCCCCGACCGCGGTGGTCATCGAGGCCCTGGACGAGGTGGACGCCGGGCGGGCGGCGGTCACCCGGGTGCGGGCCGTGGCTGCCCTCGCGGAGGTCCCGGTGCTCCTGGCGGTGACCGTCGCCGGCATGTCCCGGGTAGACGCCCGGGACGCCGTGGATGACTTCGTGCTCGTGCCCTACGTTCCGGCCGAACTCTACCTTCGGGTGCGGCGCGTCGAGTGGGCCCGGAGCGAGTTTTCGAGCCCGGAGCGCATGAAGATCGGGATGATGGTCATCGACCTCGCCGCCCACGAGGTGGCGGTCGATGGTCGGCCCGTGGAATTGACCCACCAGGAGTTTGCGCTTCTCTCCTTCCTTTCGCAGAACCGCGGCCGAGTCTTCACTCGGGACCAGCTCCTGACGCGGGTCTGGGGGGTGGATTACTACGGCGGGAGTCGCACCGTGGACATCCACGTGAGGCGCTTGCGAATGAAGCTCGGCACCGCGGCGAATCCCATTCAGACCGTGCGCGGCGTTGGCTATAAGATGAAGGCTCCGTGACCGTGCGGCGATTGCCCTTGGCGATTTCCGCCGGTGACCCCGCCGGGGTTGGACCCGAACTCGCCGTGCGTGGTGCAGCGAACTGTCCCGACGACCGTTTCGTGCTCTACGGAGACGCCCGACAACTCGAGTCTCTCGCGGCTGGCGTCGTGAACATCAGCCCCGTCGCGTCGGCCGAGGAAGCGCGAGAGAGAGTATCGGTCGTCGACTGCGGCGCCGTGAGCCAGGCCGTGCTCGAGGCCCACGCCCCGACCGCGATCGGCGGGCGGGCGCAACTGCGCGCGCTGGACGCGGCTGCGCAGGCCGTGGCCGCCGGGGCCGCTCGGGCTCTGGTCACGGGTCCCACCAGCAAAGAGGCGATCTCTCTAGGGGGCGCCCCGTTCTCGGGGCAGACCGAACACCTCGCTCGCCGGGCGGGGCTCGGTGCCGACGAGGTGACCATGCTCTTTCTCGGGCCGCGCCTCAGCACGGGCCTCGTGACGACCCACCACGCCCTACGTGACGTACCAGGACACATCACGGAGAAGAGGGTCCTGCGGACCGCGCTGCACCTCGTCCAGGCGCTGCTCGCCCTCGGCCGTCAGAGTCCCCGAATCGTCATCGCAGGTTTGAATCCCCACGCTGGGGAGGGCGGGCTCTTCGGTGACGAAGAGGTGCGCGTCATCGGAC
>JAFDCW010001039.1 GCA_019312705.1 Deltaproteobacteria bacterium | reverse complement strand
GCGCCCGCCTTGGGACCCACCCATTCCACGCGGCGGGGGTCCGCGGGACCACGCTCGCCGAGGGTCTCGCGGAGCTGGCGGACGATTTCGTCCGCCACCCCGACCAGATGTGCCTCGTAGCGGAAGTCTTCGGCTTGGCCGAAGGCGTTCACCCCGCGGACGCCGACACCGGACTCGGTGAGGGCCTCTTCGAGGAGTTGGGGTTCGACGGTCCCGCCGAGACGGAAGGCGATCTTATCGCCGCCGGGGGAGACCTGCATGTCGTTGAGCGACACCGAGCCGAGGCGCTCCTCGAGGGTGGTCCGAATGGACTCGATCTGCCCTTCGGGCAGCGCCGAGACCTCTTGCACGCGAATGATGAACTCGTTTTCCGAGTCCTGGACGCTCACGACGTCCGGGCGCATATAGCCGGCCCCCTCGAGAGCCTGACGAAGGTCGCCCGCCGAGACGTCCCCCTGGAAGGCGAGCTGAAGCTCGGTGCCACCCTGGAAGTCGATGCCGTAGTTCGGCCCGGGGAAGAAGAGAGAGACGATGCTCGCGGTCACGAGGAGCAGGGAAGAGCTGATGACAGCCTTCCGGTACCTCATGAAGTCGATGTACGTGCCGGGTTTGACCAGTTCCATGGCTCTACCCCACCCTCAGGCGCTGGACCCGGAGGCCTCGAACAATCCAGTCGAGGACCACCTTGGAGCAGAAGACTCCGGTGAAGAGCGACGTGGCGATGCCGATCATGAGCGTCACGGCGAATCCCTTGATGGGGCCGGTGCCGTACTGAAAGAGCACGACGCCGGCGATGAAGGTGGTGAGCTGGGCGTCGAAGATGGACCAGAAGGCACGCCCGAAGCCCTGGTCGACCGCCGACCGCGGCGACTTCCCGAGGCGTAGCTCTTCGCGGATTCGTTCTGTGATCAGCACGTTGGCGTCCACCGCCATACCGACTGTCAGAGCGATGCCCGCGATGCCCGGTAGGGTCAAAGTCGCCTCGAAGGCGGCGAGGATCGCCATCAGGAAGAGCAGGTTCAGGATGACCATCAGGTCGGCGACGAGGCCGGCGACCTGGTAGTAGAGGAACATGAAAATGAGCACCAAGGTGACGCCGATGACGGCACCCTCGGCACCCTTCGTGACGCTGTCCCGGCCGAGGGTCGGCCCGATGAGCTGCTCGTTGGACGGCACGATAGGCGCGGGCAGCGCGCCGGCCTTGAGCACGACCACCAGCCCGTTGGCTTCTTCGAGCAGCTCGTTGTAGTCGCGGTAGGAGCCGAGGCTGATCTGACAGCGACCGCCGCCGATGCGCTCGTTGATGACCGGGGCGGACTCGACGCGGTTGTCGAGGACGATGGCCATGCGCCGCTTGACGTTCGAGCCGGTCATGCGGCCGAAGGAATCGGCGCCCTCCCCGTTGAACTGCAGCTGGACGACCGGCCGGCTCTGGTCCTGGCTGTCATAACCGACGTAGGCGTCTTCGACGTCTTCGCCGGTGACCTCGGTGATGTCGAAGACGAAGTAGGTGCGCCACGCTTCTTCGGGCTGCTCCGTGGCGTCGCCGCCCTCGTAGGTGCCGATCATGAGCTCGCGTCCGTCGGGGACCGAGAGGGTCGCCATGTAATCCTGAAGCTTCTGGCGCGAACCATCACCCCGGGAAACCAGGAAAGTGCCGACCACGGACGGCCGGCTCTCGCCCGCGGACACGGTCTCCCGCTCCTTGGTGATGCCTTCGGGGAGCTCGGTCAGATCAGCGACGAAGGTCGACTCGTCCTCGAGGACCTTGAACTCGAGGCGGGCCGTGCGGCTGATGATCTCGCGGATACGGTCGAAGCTCGCCTGATCGGCGCCAGGGATCTCGACGATGATGTCCTCGCCGCGACCGATGACGGTCATCTCTCGGACCTGCATCTCATCGACGCGGTTGTTGATCGTCTTGACCGCCTGCTCGACGGCTCCGTCGCGCAGCGCCTCGAGGCGATCCTCACGATTGGCGAGGGTGTGCTGGTTGCCGTTGCGTGTGGCTTCGCGAAGGTCCTGGAAGAACTCCCGAAGCCAGTCCCGCTCGACCACATCGACCTTTGACGCGTCG
>JAFDCW010001038.1 GCA_019312705.1 Deltaproteobacteria bacterium | reverse complement strand
GTCCTTGGGGCTCGCCGGCCCACCGATCGTCGCCGCGACCTCTTCGACCTGGCGCATCAGTTCGGCGGCGCTCACCGTGCGCTTGTTGATGTCCTGGGCCATCGCCTCTTCGACCAGCTGATCGAAGGGGAAGAGCGTCGGGTCGATGCTCGAAAGCGTCGGGTAGCCCCCGGCGAGGATCATGCGCCGGACGCCGTGTTTGTCTTTGGCCTTGAAGAGCCGCTTCTGGGCCAGCGTCTCCCAGAGGATGATGCCCATCGCAAAGACGTCGGAGCGCTGCTCGACGATCGAGTGCTCGAGCTGCTCTGGCGCCGCGTAGGCCACCTTGCCCTTGAACTCGAGGCCCTGGGTCACGTGGATGCGGTCTTCGGCCTTGGCCACGCCAAAGTCGGTCAGCCGCGAGATCCCGTCGGCGCCGACGAGGATGTTTTGGGGCGATACGTCCCGGTGCACCAGGTTCAGGGCCTTGCCCCTCTTGTCGGTCAGCTCGTGGGCCGCCACCAGTCCGGCCAGGGCATCGAGCACGATGCGCATCACGACGCGCACCGGTAGCTTTTCGCCCTGGGTCAGTGCGGCATGCAGCAGCCGCCCGAGCTCGAGGCCGTCGACGTACTCCATCACCAGGAAGTAGCGGTCGTCGTATTCGAAGACGTCGATCGTCGACACCACGTTGGGGTGGTGGATCTTGGCCGCGAGGCGCGCCTCGTCGAGGAACATCGATACGAACTTCTCGCGCTCGGCGAGGTGTTCGTGCAGCAGCTTGATCGCCAAGCGCCGCTCGAAGCCTCCGGCCCCGACCGCTCGCCCCGCGTAGACTGAGCCCATGCCCCCCGAAGCCAACCGCTGGAGCAGCTGATAGCGCCCCCCGACCACCTCGCCGACCAGCGGGTCTTTCTTCTTTCGCTTTTTCTGGACCGGCGGCGAGTTCACGGAAGTCTCCCGGAGACGGACGCATGGAAGCCGTCATTCATTGGCCCGACCCCGAAAGTCATCGCCCCGGCGCCCTCATCGTCGTCCTCTGCCTCGGTCTCGCCGCCAAACGACCAGTCCGTGAAGATCGCCATCAGGAGCGTCACGCCCAAGGTGCCCGCCGCGACCCCGATCAAGATATTCGTCCGCGCCTCGCGCTCGAGACCGTCTTCGTACCCCGGGAGGGTGGGGTTCGAATCGTACGCGGCCTTGGCGTTGTTGGTATCGATACCGGACCAGATGGCCACCCCGGCCATGCCGGCCGTCGCCCCCATCATCGCCAGCGTCACCCACACCGGAATCACCGAGACGCCCCGGTCCTCTTCGGGCTCGTCCTGCGCGGGCCCGCGCATCGGCTCGATGGCGACCACCGCCTCGGGCGGCCGCTCGAAGACCAGCGCCCGATCTTCGCCTGGCGACCCCGTCGAGGCCATCTCGACCAAGCCCGTATCGAACGTCGCCCGAAAGACGTGCCCCTGGTTGGGCGCCAGGAAGACCGTGCGATAGCGCTCCTCCTGCCCGTCGACCATCATCTCGCACGACGCGTCGCAGCGCAGCGTCACCTTGTACGCCTCGCGAGCTACCCGCGGCACGAACCGCGCCTGACGTCGCGACCCCGCATCGCGCTCCGCCAGCGCCGTCGCCACCGTCGCCGCCCGGCGTAAGTCCCCCGCCTCGCGATAAGCGCGGATCGCATTCTCCATCGCCACCCGAGCCGGCAGCAGCTCGTCGGCCCGCTCGAACGCCGCCCCGGCTGCCGCAAAGGACCCGGCCTCGAACGCCCGGACGCCCTCATCGTAGGCCGCCTCGGCCCCCTCGACCTGCTCAACACCGGAGCCCTGCGCGGCCGCGGGTGAGGCGGTGCCGAGCGCTACCAAGAGCGCAGTCAGAACAAGAGGACGCATTGCTCCGTAATGGTAGCCTGCCCACGCCCCAAGCGTCAGCTGATCGACTATCCGGGGCCCCCTAGGTGCCCACAAACCTTGGTGAAAACTCCATCTCCCCCCCCGGTTCGGAACCCCTTGACACCCCCCATGATGAGCGTATGTTCCGCCTCCACATAACGCGGGGTGGAGCAGTCTGGTAGCTCGTCGGGCTCATAACCCGA
>JAFDCW010000261.1 GCA_019312705.1 Deltaproteobacteria bacterium | reverse complement strand
CAGCGCCTGCCGCCGCCGCGGCACCGGCCCGCCCCGCGGCTCCCCCCGCGGACCAGGTCTACGAGATCGCCGCCCCCCGCGACGCGCCCTTCAAGGGCGGCGCCAACGCCCAGGTCATCATCCAGGAGTTCAGCGACTTCCAGTGCCCATTCTGCAGCCGCGTCAACCCGACGATGGAGCAGGTCATGCGCGAGTACGGCAACCGGGTGAAGGTCATCTGGCGTAACTACCCGCTGCCCTTCCACCAGGAGGCGCCCCTCGCCGCCGAGGCCTCTTGGGAGATCATGCGTCAGGGTGGCTCGGACAAGTTCTGGGCCTACCACGACATTCTTTTCCAGAACCAGCGCGCCATCGCCCGCGCGAACCTCGAGACCTACGCCGAGCAGGTCGGCGGCATCAACATGGGGCAGTTCCGCGCCGCCCTCGACAACCGCACCCACCAGGCCCGCGTCCAGCAGGACGTGGACGCCGTCCAGGAAGCCGGCGCGCGTATCGGCACGCCGAGCTTCTTCATCAATGGCCGCCTGGTCCAGGGCGCCCAGCCCTTCGAGGCGTTCAAGACCGCGATCGACCGCGCCCTCGCGGAATGATCTGAAGCCGCGCGGGGACCATCCCGCGATTTGAATGAAGGAGCCGGGCGCGGAAGCGTCCGGCTCTTTTGTTTGTTGGCGTATGCTGCGCCCCCCGGATCGCCCCCCGGATCGCCCCCAGGATCGCCCCAAAGACGAAGACCATGCCCCCCTCCTTCCTCCGCTCGTTGCTCGTCCCCTGCGCCCTCGCCGCCCTCGCCGCCTGCGGGAGCCCTCCCGGGGTCCGGCCCTCGACGACCGCGGACCGTGCCGCATCGCCGGCTCGCGTCTCGGTCTCGGACTCCCGTAGCTCCTCCGATTCATCAGAGGAGGGCACCGCCGACAGGGACGTGCCTGCCTGGCCCGCCACGAGCGGGCTCCCCGGCGCCGACGCCGAACGCGTGCGCATCCCCGTCGCCGGCCGCCCGGCCCTGGGGCCCAGAGACGCCTCGGTGACGGTAGTCATCTTCAGCGACTTCGAATGCCCATTCTGTAGCCGGGTGGTGCCCACCCTGACACGCCTCGTCGAAACTTTTCCCGACGACGTGCGCCTCGTCTTCCGCAATCGCCCATTGCCGTTTCATCGCCAAGCGCGCCCCGCGGCTGCAGCCGCCCTCGAGGCCTTCGCCCAGCAGGGCGACGAGGGCTTTTGGCAGATGCACGACCTGCTCTTCGACAATCAGCAAGCGCTCAGCCAGGCCGATCTCGAGGCCTACGCCACGGGCCTGGGCCTCGACCTGCCTCGCTTCCGCCAGGCCCTCGATGGGCGGCTCCACGACGTCGCCATCGGCGAAGACGATGCCCTCGCCGAACGGGTTGGCGCCCGGGGTACGCCCACGTTCTTCATCAACGGCCGCAAGCTCGTCGGAGCCCAGCCCTTCACCGCGTTCGAACAGATCGTCGACGAAGAGATCGTCATCGCGCGCTACGCCATCGATCGCGGTCTCGATCGCCGCGATGTATACGCGTCGGTGCAGACCGTCGCTGTCGATGTACCGACCGCCCCACCGTCGGTACCCCGGGCCGCAGCGCGGCCGTCACGCAGGCTGGACCCGAGCGCCGTACACTACGTGCCCCTGGGCAACTCCCCCAGCCGCGGTCCCGCCGATGCGCTGGTGACCATCGTGGAGATCAGTGATTTTCAGTGCCCTTTCTGCAGCCGGGTGCAGCCCACCCTCAGCGACCTCGAGCAGCGCTACGGCCGAGACCTGCGCATCGTCTTCAAGCACAACCCCCTGCCCTTCCACCAGGAGGCCCCGAACGCACACCGGGCCGCCCTCGAAGCCTTTGCCCAGCGTGGAAATCGCGGCTTCTGGGACTTTCACGACCTGCTCTTCCAGAACCAGCAAGCCATCGACCGCGACGACCTCGACGCCTACGCCCGGAGGACGCGACTAAACATGCGGCGCTTCAAACGAGCGATGGGCCGCGGTACACACCAAGGGGCGATCGACCAGGACATGGCCCTCGCGGCCTCCCTCGGCGCCCGGGGCACTCCCGCCTTCTTCATCAATGGCCGGTACATCGCCGGCGCCCAGCCGCTCGCCGCTTTCACCGCCATCGTCGACGAGGAACTGAGCCGGGCTCGTGAGCGCGTCGCCGCCGGAACGCCGCGGGCGCGCATCTACGCGGAAAGGATCGACGGAGCCCCGCGGTCCCTGGTCTACGTCGACGGGGAAGGAGCCGGCCTCGGCGCGAACGCTGGAGCGCCGCCCCGGCCGCCGTCGGTCTACAGCATTGCCGTCCCGCAGTCGGTCCCCTCCCGCGGGGCCGTCGGCGCGCCGGTTACGCTCCAGGTCTTTAGTGATTTCCAGTGCGTCTTCTGCTCGCGCCTCGGGCCAACCCTCGACGCCATCGAGCGCGAGTATCGGGGACGGGTGCGCATCGTCTTCCGCAACTACCCCTTGCCCTTCCACCAGGACGCGCCTGCGGCCCACCGGGCGGCCCTCGAGGTCTTCCGCCAGGGCGGCGATGCGAAGTTCTGGGAGTACCACGATGTACTCTTTCGAAATCAGCGCGCCCTCGGCCGGTCGGATCTGCTGAGCTACGCGCGCGTCGTGGGGGGCATCGACCTGGGCGAACTCGAGGCGGCCCTCGACGGGGGGCGCCACCAAGACGTCATCGATGCAGACATCGAGGCCATCCGTGCGGCCGGTGCCCGCATCGGCACCCCGTCGACTTTCGTGAACGGCCACCTCCTCCAAGGGGCCCACCCGATCGAGGCGTTTCGGCAGCTCATCGACGCGCAAATCGCTGAGGCATCTCCCTGACCGAACGGAAGAGGCGAGAATCACGGACCTTTCCCCGAATACGGGGGGCCAAGAGCACGCGATTTGACACGCTGACCCGACCGGCCTACATGACCCCGTCCTCCACGCCCCTCGCGTAGAGGAAATCATTGAGGAACGGGGCACATGGCACGTAAGGCAGCTGCGAAAAAGGTCGAAGTACCGGCGGAGACGGTCGAAGAGATCCATTTCCGAAGCGACAGCGCGTTCTTGTGTTTGCTGGTCAACCACCGGACGAAGTCCATCCGCGTGATCGACTTCCGCGCCGGCGCCCTCCCCGCCAAGCGACTCTTCATCCAGTCCGTCGCGAAGCGTGAAGGCATCAAGAAGGTCATCACCCTCGTCGAGAAGGACGAGGTCTCCTCGTGGACCCGCGTCGGTTTCGTTCGCGAAGGCACGATTCCCGGCTTCTACAAGCGCAGTGACGGACACCTTTGTGGGTGCGTCATCGGCGACAAGACCGCGAGCGTCGACGTCGGTGATTCGGGGCTGAAGGTCGCCGAGCGCACCATCAACGCCGCCAAGAAGCCCGCCAAGGACGTCCCCGAGATCATCAAGGGCGTAGCGGTCCACGAAGTCGACGAGGAGCTCGCGCTGAAGGTCCGGGACGCGGCCGTGGCCGCCGGGACCGCGCTCAATACCTTCGACACATTCGGCCGCGACGCCGAGCGTTTCTATTACGACTGCGTCTACCGGCGCTGCACGCCCAACTACCTCTCCGCGGAGTTCCAGGACTGCTTCGGGCACTCTCTGGTCGAGATACTGCGGCGTCCGACGAGCGACAACGAACGCACGGCGCTCATCGGCGGGCTTCGCACCCTCGCCGAAGACCTCAAGGAGCGGGGCATCATCAGCGCCTTCGGCTTCGCCCCCAACGACGACCTCGAGATGGCGACGGTTTACCTCGCCGCGGGCTTCCGAAAGACGGGGCTCCTCGCCCGGGCCCTCGACGTGGGCGGCAACGAGCGCAAGGACGCCATCCTCTGGTCCCGCAAGCTGCTCAACCCCGCCGGCGACGACCCGGAGTGAGCGACTGAGGGTCGTCGACCGACGACCCCAACAATCCGATGGCCTCGACGGGCGCGCCCCTGGGCGCTTCAGTCCGGCCCGCCGGGGATGGCCACGGTGGGGGGAACCAGGAAGAAGACTTCCCGGCTGTCGAGCTCCGTAAAGCCGTCCCCGACGACGCGGATCGTCGCCCGGAAGACCTGCGGGTCGGTGGTCGGCATGACCATATCGTTCTGCTTCACGATGATGTCGAAGCAGATCCGGTTCCCTGAAGTGACGGCCGGGAACGTCTCCTTGACGCCGTCGCCGTCGGAATCGACGGCGGTGCGGGGGTCGCAGCCCCGCGCCGCGTCCCCAGCCTCGTTGGCTTCGAGGCGATCCACGAACGCCGCCAGGGTGTCGACGGCATCGCTCGGGTCATCGATGAACTCGGCCGAGATGTCGAACTCGGTGGAGTTGGCGAGGGTGCGGATCTGGTCGACGACCGCGGTGCCGACGGTCCCCCCGGACGCGACCACCGGAACCGGGGCGCTCGTATCGGCGGCCATCTGGGTGAGGTTGGCGAGGGCCCCGGTCCCGACGGGCACGCCGACGATGCGCAGATTCGCCGCGAGGATGTCGGGCAGAGCGCGCGTGTAGGTCATCGGCGTCCCGGCGACGGTGTACCCGCCGTAGTTGGCCGTCGTCATATTGTGGAATGGTGCGTCGGCAACGACGACCGCGATGGGCACAGCGCCGGAGCGGAAGCACGGATAGCCGAGGGTCCCGGCGGGGCACCCCGTCCGCGCGGCGTAGCCGCCGCCTCCTCCGACGGCTCCCCCCGTGGCGATGGACCACAAGGCCGGCACGGCCCCCTCGGGATAGTCCCCGCCGCCCGAAGCCCGGAGGCCATTCACCGCGGTCTGGGCGTCTGCGACGCTGCTGCTCATGTCTTGAAGGTGGTTGTAGATGCGCCCGTCGCCGAAGTCGCGATATTCGCCGACGCCGATCCACACGTCGGCGATCTCGGTCCGGACGCGATCGATGATCCCCCCCGGTGCGCTGAGGCTGGTGCGCACGTTGCTGATCGGCGAGCTCATCGAGCCGGTGGTATCGATGAGGAAGTAGACGTCCGCGAATTGCAGATCCGTCGAGAAGTCCAAGGTATCGCGGGGCGGCGAGGGCGCCTCCATGTAAGGCTCGAAGAAGACGAAGTCACCGCGGGTACGCGGGCTCGAGGCGGGGTCGAGGGCGTCCCCAACGCATGACGGGTCACCGTCGCAGGCGCTCATCTCGATGAGGTCGGTGACGCCGTCTCCGTCGGTGTCTGGATTGTCGCGGGCCGTCCCGAGCTCGCGCTCGGCCGCATCGGACAGGCCGTCGTTGTCGCTGTCGGGGTCCCGGAAGTCCGGGGTGCCGTCAAGGACCGAGTCGACGGGGGGCGTGCGCGGATTGCCGTCGCCGGATTCTTCGGCGTCGGTCCAGCCGTCCCCGTCGGAGTCGGGGTCGTGGCGGTCTGGGATTTCATCGCCGTCGGTGTCGGGGGGGATGTACTCGTAGCGGTCCCCGATGGTATCCCCGTCGGAGTCGATGTCGAGGTAGTCGGGGATGCCGTCACCGTCGAAGTCGAGGGGTGCGCTCGGGTCGTCGCCGATTTCCTCGGTGTCGCGGATGGTGTCGCCGTCGTTGTCGGAGTCCCGGTAGTCACCCTCGCCGTCGCCGTCGTTGTCGATCGTGCCTTCGACGTCGTCAGGGATGCCGTTGTCGTCCGAGTCGGTGTCCTGGAAGTCCGGGGTTCCGTCGCCGTCGCTGTCGACCGGTGGGGTTTCTCCGCCACCGCTGACCCGCTCGTCGGCGTCGGGGATCCCGTCGCCGTCGGAGTCGGTGTCCTGGTAGTCGGGGATGTCATCGCCGTCGCTGTCGGTACGCGCCGAGCGGCCCTCCCACTCGTCGCCGATGCCGTCCCCGTCGGCGTCGTTGGCGGGGATGTCGGCGTCCCCGCCGCCGTCCCGGACGGCGCCGCCTCCTCTGCCGGGTGAACACGCCAAGGCAAAGAGGCAGAACAGGGCGGACAACCGGTACATACGGACCCTCCGGCGCCCGCTCCCGCGGCGAACGAGGGCGAGCGCGATGCGCGCCGGAAGGCGTCCGGCGCCTGCATAGTATGGCACGGCGCCCCGAAGGGCCTCATCGATTGGCCCCGAGGGCCGCGAGAAGGGACGCCGTCAGCGTGAAATACGCATCGGCCCTCGCGCGTTGCGCGGGATGGGTTCCCAATTTATCCCCTATCCCCTAACCTCTCGCCGTCGATTGACCATGCGTCGACCAAGGGTCGATCAGGAGACGTCATGCGCACGCGCGAAGACCTCGAAGCCTATCTCAGCCGCTCCAGCCTCCCCTATAAAGAGGTGGAGACCGACATGTGGGTCGTCCACGATACGAGCTCGACGGAGAACATCGTCGTGATCCTCGCCGGCCCCCTCGTGGTCTTCCGGGCATCTTCGACGGCGCCGTCGTCTTGACCTGCTCGCTGCGCCTAGAGAACCTCGACTACAACGAGTTCCAGGGCACCATCGACGATTTCTCTCTCGCTCTCACCAACCACTACGAGACGCTCTCGGCCTTCCGCGCCGACGCAGCCTGAGGCAACGACATGGGCTTCTTCGGACGACTCGCGCAGCTCATCAAGAGCAACCTCAACGACCTGATCAACCGGGCAGAAGACCCGGAGAAGATGCTGGTTCAGGTCATCCTCGACATGAACACGCAGCTCATCGAGGCCAAGAAATTGGTGGCCGTCGCCATCGCCGACGAGAAGCGACTGCAGAAGCAGTTCAAGAACGAGTCCTCCGTCGCCGAAGAGTGGGAGCGGAAGGCGATGATGGCCATCCGCGCCGGCGATGACGAGTTGGCCAAGGAGGCGCTGCTTCGCAAGAAGGAGCACGGTGGCCTCGCCGCGGCCTACCAAGAGCAGTGGGAGAAGCAGCGCGCCGCCGTCAACCAGCTCAAGACGGCGCTGCGCGCCCTGAACAACAAGATCGAAGAGGCGAAGCGCAAGAAGAACGTGCTCATCGCACGCAAGCGCCGCGCCGAGGCCATGCAGTCGATCAACGAGACGATGAGCGGACTCTCGGATACGAGCGCGTTCGACACCTTCGACCGGATGTCCGGGCAGATCGACCAGATGGAGGCCGAGGCCGAAGCCGGCGCCGAGCTCGCCGAGGAGTACTCGGGGGACGTCCTCCAACACAAGTTCGCCACTCTCGAAGCAACGAGCGGCGCCGACGAGGACCTCGAAGACCTGAAGAAGAAGATGGGCCTCATCCCCGACGAGGCCCCGGCGGCGAAGGCCCGAGTCGAGGAGCCTACCGAGGAGACCATGGAAGAGGCCGAGATGGCCGAGCTCGAAGAGGCCCTCGAAGCGCTGAAGGCGCGCGAAATGGGCGCCTGACGCCCGGCGGGGGGCCCCGGCCCCTTGACTGAGCCCGCATTAAACCTAGGTTTCCGCCGCCATGCCGACGTACGAGTACGAGTGCACCGCCTGCGCCCACGATTTCGAAATCGAACAGCGCATCACCGCCAACCGTCTCAAGAAGTGCCCCAAGTGTAAGAAGATGAAGCTGAAGCGCCTGGTCGGGACGGGCAACTTCATCCTCAAGGGCGGCGGCTGGTACGCCGACGCGTACTCGGGCAGCAGCAACAAGAAGCCCGCCGGCTCCGATTCGAAGAGCTCCGAGAGCTCCGAGACGAGCTCGAGCGGGTCGAATTCGAGCGCGCCTACGCCGAGTTCGGACAAGAAGCCGAGCTCGGACAAGAAGCCGAGCTCGGACAAGAAGCCGAGCGCGGACAAGAAGAGCAAGTCGAGCGGCACGTCGAAGTCGGACTGATCCCCCTGGGGCCGACGTACCTCAGGGAGCGATTTCAGCCACCGCCCTCTCGAGTACCGCATCGCGACCCTCTCGGAGCGACGTCACCGTGGGCGCTGCCACGACGTCGGGCACGATGCCAATGCCGTGGAAACGGCTCCCGTCTACGTTTTCGACCCGCATGGACGTGAACGTGATGCCGAGACGCCCAGGCAGTTCGATGCCAGAGATGTTGCCGTTGGTGGCGGCCGTGGGCCTCCCGACAACGGTCACACGCTCGGCGCCCACCATCATCTGCGTGACATGCTCCGCTGCGGAGACGGAGTGGGGACCGACGAGCCATACGATGTCTCCAGAATACGCCGGCATGCCGGCGGACAAGCTGAACGAGCCATCCTCTCCCGCGAACGCGTCGGGCCCGTACCAGGTGGGAATCGTGAATCGGGGCGAGGAGAACGTCGCCCCCACCAATCGGCGAAGCACCTCGTAGGAGCCCGCGAAGACGGACTGGCCGGGGTATCCACGCATATCCACAACCATCGCCCGAGCGCCCGTCGCGTCGTCGAGGCGATCGAGGACCTGCTCGTTGAACGCGTCGACCGCCATGTAGCGCGAGTCCAGGTTGAGGTAGTAGACGTCGCTGGCCCCGAGGTCGGTGAGGAAACGCGATCGGGAGCCGAGCGCGTGGGCCGCGAGTTCCAAGTACGCGGCGCCGTCGATGGGATCCACCGTGAGGGTGACGTCACCAGCCTCGTTCGCCACGACGAGGGTGGTGGGCACGGTCGCCCCCGTCATTCGGCGCACGATCAATTCGTCCCGATAACCCTGGGAGGCCGCGGACACCTCGCCTTCGTACTCGGCGCGGAGTTCCACGACGGATCGTCCGCCGATCGAAAGGATTTCGTCCCCGGGTACGATTCGGCCGTCGCTGCTGGTGAGCACGATGAGCGCATCGTCGATGAACTCCATCGTCGTCGGCAATAGCACCGGAAGGTCGGGGTCCGACGGCTCGGCTCCCACCGTTTCGTAGACGACGCCGTGACCGTCTTCGAGGGCCTCGAGGAAGCGGCGCAGCACCCGCTGCATCGCCAATCTGTCACTCGTGTCTTCGTCTCCGAGACCGTCCAGAGACTCGACGAGCCGCTCGTCGATGACGTCCCGTGTCACATCGAAGTAGGGAAAGAAGCGCCGGAGGATGCCATGGGCGACGAGCAGGGCGGCCCGCATCGTCGCGACGTCCAGGGTGTCACTCTGCACATCCGCGAATGTGTCGATGTGATTGAACGCGGCGCGGTCGTTGCTCATCGCGGCCTGGTCCAGCGCGGGCGGTTCCGCTGGGCTCGTCAACGACCATTGCTCCGCGGCGTGGCGCGAATCGCCCCATTCGCTGAGATCCGCCGGGATCACATCCGGAATGCGGTCCAAGGTGGAACGGCTGATCAATTCGGCAGCGCGAAACGCCACACCGCGAGCGCCCATCGCTGCCCAGTGCATCTCCGCGACCGCGCTCAGCACGTCGTGACCGATGATGTGGGCCCGACCCGCTAGGCGCAGCGTGATCGCGAGTTCGGCGGCCGACGGAGGCATCCTTTCCCCGGTGAGCAGGAAGATCGGGAGCGCCCGCCCGGTGCCGGGGATCGGGTCGGGGTCGACGAACCCACCCCCGCTCCGGTAGACGTTCAGCTCGCTGAAGACCTCATCCCGGTAGCCGTCGTGGCGGCGAATGACATGGCGCGGGCGCACGACGTCCGACTCGAGGGCCGGCCCAACTGCGGCATGCAGACTGTCCCAGCTGGCTTCGGATCCCCTGAGATCGCGTAGGTCCACGACGACCGCGGTCGCCGTCGCGGGCACCTCGACGGCGCCCGAGCCGGGGCGGACGTAGACCACAGCGTCCCCTTCGACCTGAACCGGACGCCCCGGCTGAGCGCTTGCGCCCACCGGAGTGCAAACGTCTTCGAGGGCCGCCGCATAGTTGTCGAGCACGCCGTCACCACGCCAGTCGTCGCGGTCTCCGATGGCCGCCGTCAGGGCTTCGTCCGTCGTCGAGTAGGTCCCATCCATCCGGAAGAGCCGAACGGAGGCGTGCAACCGCGAAAGCCCCACATCGAAGGCGGCGTCATCTCCGGCGACGCCCGGAGTCACGCGATCGCAGACGTCGGATGACGGAGGCCCCACCTCGGGACCCGCATCGCCCCCACCGTCGACCCCGCCGTCCGGCATGGAGCCGTCGGGCGCGGGAGAAGATTCCCCACACCCCAAGGCACCGCCAGCGAGCGCCAGCAAGAACAAGCAGTTGTGCATTCTAGTGGTCCAAATCAACATGATTCCCCTCCAGTCGATGAGCCGCAGTGCACAAGCCGTGCCCGCACCATCGGCGACTCCCGGGCCTAAACGTTTCTGCGAAAGCGCGGCCCCTGCGAGATCGGGAAGCCGGCCCGAGCCAGTCACCGTGCAAGATCTTGCTCAGTCCCCTGTGCAATCCGTTGCACAACGGTCAGCGTGCGAGAACAGGACCCCGGTCCTTCGCGGATCTGGAACCCGGAATCCGATACGACGAGACCTAAATCCTCGTGAACCCACCCCGGCGCCGCTACGGTCGGCCGGTCGGCTCGGCACGCCTCCGGCGCGCTGCCACCTCGGGCCGCCTACGCGGCGCCTTCTTGTTAATGGCTACGCCGGCTCCAAGAAGCTCACCACGATCTTCTTCTGCCCCCACCCCGGAAAGTCCACCGCGACCCGCGGCGGCACGCCGTCGGTCATCCCGGTGACGCGCCCCACGCCGAACTTCGCGTGGCGCACGCTCATGCCAAGCCGAAGGTCAGCGATATCCGAGCCGTCACTCGCATCGACGTAGGACTCCCCCGGTGGCCGAGGCGCCGGCGCAGGATCGGGCGCCGAGCGCCCAGAACCGCTCCATGACAGCCCGCTGCCCTTCCCGCCGGCCGGCGGGCCGGTCCGAATCCCGGGGCGCCGTGGGCCTTGCCCCCAAGACCGCGCCCCGACGCGGCCCTCCATCGTCTGCCGCGCCGTAGGCGCACCGCCAACCGCCGAGACGTCCTCCGGTGGGAGTTCCAGAATGAACCGCGACGGCTGCCCAACCCGCATCTGCCCGTAAATCCGGCGCACCGTCGCGTAGCTCAAGATGAGCCGCTCCTCGGCCCGGGTGAACGCCACGTAAGCGAGGCGTCGCTCCTCTTCGAGCTCCTCCGGGTCCTCGTTGGGGCCGGACCCACGCATCGGGAACATTTGCTCTTCGAGGCCCGTGACCATGACCACCGGGAACTCGAGCCCCTTCGCCGCGTGCACGGTCATCAGGGTCAGGCGGTCCCCCTCCTTCGACTCGTCCGCACTCGTCTGCAGGGTCACCAGCTCGAGATAAGTCGACAGCGTCGGGTCCGCCGCTTCTTCAGCGAACTCTCCGACGGACCCGACCAACTCCTTGAGGTTGTCCATCCGGGCGTCGGCCTCGGCACTGTCGTCGTTCTGGAGCGTCTTCAGGTACCCGCTCGCTTCGATCACCCCTTCCACCAACGTCACCAAGTCGGCCCCTTCGTCGACGCGGGACTGGAGCTCCCGAATCATCTCCCGGAATGCCGACAGCTTCTTCTTCGCCGCGGGCCCGAAGCTTCCGCCATCGTCTATGCCTTCGAGGACCCGCCAAACGCCCGTCCCCTTCTCGAGGGCCGCGTCGAGCAAGCGATTCGTCGTCGTCTTGCCGATGCCCCGGGCGGGCTTGTTGATGATGCGCAGGAGACTCACATCGTCATCGGGATTGGCGACGACCTTCAGATACGCGAGCACGTCCTTCACCTCGGCTCGGTCGTAGAAGCGCTGGCTGCCCACAATCCGATAGGCAACGTTCGACGCTCGGAGCT
>JAFDCW010001037.1 GCA_019312705.1 Deltaproteobacteria bacterium | reverse complement strand
GGGGGAGACCGGCGCCGCCGACGCCACCATCATCGAGACCGGCGGGGTGATCTCCCCGGGACTCATCGATGGCCATAATCACCTGCCCTACAACTTCCTCGACGAGTGGGTTCCGGACCCGGCGGGCATCTTCGACAACCGCTACGTGTGGTCCGACGTGCCCTCCTACGAGGCCCACGTCGAGCCCTACTCGGCCCACCGGTCGACGGGCACGCACTACTGCCCTGCCGCCAAGTGGGGAGAGCTCCGGGCCCTGATCCACGGGACCACGACCATGCAGGGCCAGTCGTTCCAGCAAAGCTGCGTCAACCGCCTGGTACGCAACGCCGACCACTTCCACGGCCTCGGCTACGACCACATGCGCACCAGCATCGCGTCGCCCCGGGACATCACCGACGCTCAGTCGGCAAGCTTCGTCAGCAGCTTCGTCGACCCCACAGAGCCCACGACCCGCCTCGCAGTGCACATGGGCGAGGGCGTCATGGGCTCGAACCTCGAACTCGAGTTCGGCTCCTTCGCCGGCCGCGATACGCGCACCAACCGCCACGCCGGCACCTCACTGCTCGAGGCCATGGACGGCAGCTACCGCGGCACGGGCCTACTCATCCACGCCGTCGCCCTCAACGACACCGAGCTCATCGAGGTCGCCGACACCGACTCCAAGATCGTTTGGTCACCGTCGAGCAACATGGTGCTCTACGGCCAGACCGCCGACATCGGGCGCATTCTCGAGCTCGGCATCACCGTCGGCATCGGCCCCGACTGGACGGTCTCTGGCGAAGACGAACTGCTCAGCGAAATGCGCTTCGCCCTCGCCTGGGCCCGAGCCGAAGGCGTCGCCGCGGTGACCCCCGAGGCCCTGGTCCGCATGGCGACCGAAGACGGCGCCGACGTCGTCGGGCTACCCACCATCGGCACCCTCGAAGTGGGGCAGGTCGCGGACATCTCGGTCTTTGCGCGAGTCGGGGCGGACCCCTACCTGGCCGTCGTCGAGAGCCGCGCCCAGGACGTGGCCCTGGTGCTCATCGATGGCCAGGCCTACTACGGCGACCTCGCCTACGAAATGGCCACCTCGGTCAACGGCGAGTGCGACATGATCGACGCCTGCGGCACGGCCAAGTTCTTATGCCTGAAGAATACGCCCGGGGCCGAGCAGTACGGCCGCGGCGGTGAGCTGCTCGAGCTGATCAGCTGCGACTGAGGGGGGGTTCCGGTCAACCGGATTCGGGCTCAGCAGCCTTCGTCCCGATGCCCTTCCACACCACGACCGCGATGCCGGCCCAAAGCACCGAGCGGAAGACCATGGACCGCACGCTCTCGGGCGCCGCGGCCGACGACGCCCACAGCGCCATCACGACGCCGAGGACCGCAAAGTGGGACATGAAGATGGCCGCCGCCGCCTTCGGCGACCACCAACATCGCTTGAGGATGCCGCCGCCGACGACGACCGAGAGGACACCGAGGGCCACGTTGTAGGCAACGAGCCACCCGAGGACGAGGTAGCCGTGCTCCTTCACGCCGAGCAAAGTGAGGCCGCCGACGACCACCGACATGAGCCCCAGGAGGGTCCCCAAGCCGCCCGCACCCTTCACCATCCGCTTCATCGTCTTGGTCATCCTGGTCTCGCAGGTGGGTTCTAGGCTCGGTTGGGCAATGGACAAGCGCGGATGCGCACAGGGGGCGTCCGCCGCGCGTGGGCCGGCGCATTCCAGCCGTTGTGAAGGAGCACCGTCCATCCAGAGCAAGGCACGCCGCTACATCAATCGCGCCACGATGTAGTCGTAGTCGGGCCGCTCGCCGCGCCACTCGCTCTCGCAGGTATGCGAGTCGATCCGTACGCGTGCATTTTCGTTGGCGGCGCGAAGGTGAACGACGGCCTGGCCCTGGCCGAGGGGCATTGCGGGTTCGAGGGTGAGCGCGCGGCCCTCTGGATCGCGAAAGAGCGCCTGCCCCTGGTCATCGAGAGTTACGGCGAAACCGCCTTCGTGCAGGAGCCGGTGGTGGGTTGGACAAATGAGGACGAGGTTTCCGAGCTTGGTCTCGCCGCCGTGCAGCCAATGCTCGATGTGGTGGGCGTCGAGCCACCGGTGGTGATCGCAGCCCGGGAATCGGCAGGTCCGGTCCCGGACGGCGAGGGCGCGGCGAATCGCTGGGGGAATAGAGCGGGTCTTTCGACCGACATCGAGGAGCTGGCCATCATCGCCCGTGAGTACGGGGACGAGGCCCACGTCGCAGGCGATGCGCCGAAGGGTTTCCGCGGGAACACGGGTGCCGTCATCGAGTTCGGCGGTACGCGCACCGGCGAGGTCGTTATCGGTGACGTGGACGAAGAGCGTCGCACGATCCCCGCCGGTGCGCCTTGGCTCGAGCTCTCCGGCGGAAGTAGCGAAGGCCAAGTCGGCGAGTTTGACCAGGGCGTCAGCGCGGCTGGTCCGGGGAGGCGCCACCGACGCTTCAGCGGAAACGTTGTGCGACTCGTTCGGCACGCTTGCCACACTCGGCGCTTCAGCGGAAACGTCTGCGGAGGCGATCGCCGGGGCCGGTCCGGCTGGGGATCCATCTCGAAGTGCGTCGATCGCCTCCATGAGTAGGGCGGCTTCGTCTGGATGGAGCTGCGCCTCGATGCGAACCAGGTCGCCGTCGCCACGCTTACGAACGACCCAGCGCTCGGCCTGACGCTCGGCACCGGGCTCCTGCCCCACGCCTCTCAGCCCCCGACAGATGACCTCGAGCTGAGCGGCGGTGGCGGCCTTGGCGGTGTAGAGCAACTTCTCTTCGTTCTCCGGGGTCGCGACCCGGGTCATCGCCCGCACCTTCGAGTAGCTCAAAAGGCCCTGTGAAAGAGCCGCATCAATCTTCGGTAGACCACCGAGAGCCCGGGCGACGCGTACGCGCTCACGAGCGGTCGCGGTCGTCATGCCGCACTTCCATGCGAGCCAGTGGGCACACGAAACAACGCCCCATGCCCGCCAAGCACCGCTCTCATCATACGTGCGAATCAGCGTGAGAAAGCGCTGGGCAGCCGCATCGATGTGGGCGGCGAGTTCCAAGAGCTCGGATTCTATGGTCGCGTTTTCTTCGAGGCCGATCGCATAACTGAACATACAACCAGCGTAGCGATGATACTGTATTACGCAACTGATAGTCTAGTTTCTAGTCGCACAAGAACGGGGATCTAGGGCGGCTCTGGGACGGACTCGGATCCCGCGTAAACAACGCCAACTACTCG
>JAFDCW010001036.1 GCA_019312705.1 Deltaproteobacteria bacterium | reverse complement strand
ATCGGACCGTGGTCGCCGCCCGACCGGCCCTCATCCTCGCCGCCCTCGGCGAGGCGCATGCGGCCAAGGCAGAACACCTCGAAGCGCGCGGGGCGGCCGAGGAGGACGGTTCGGGCCTCACCCGTACGGAGGCGGCGGTCGCTGCCGCGCGCGTCGCCCTCGCGGCGGACTCGCCGGCCGAGGCGCAAGAGGCGGCGGCCGAAGCCTTGGCCGCCGCGGAGCGCTTTGGGACCTACGAGGCACGCCTCAGGGCGACCTTGTCATCGGCAGACGCCGCCGTCGCCGCGGGTGATCGCGCAGCGGCCCCCCGGTACCTCTCGGCGGCCCGGGGGCTGCTCGACGCGGCGGCCAATACCTTGCCGCCCGCCGCTCGCGCTCGCATGCGTTCGGTCGTTGCCTACCAGCGCGCCTTCGGTGCCGTGCCCCAGGGGGACGCTGCCCCGTCCGATGCGAGCCGGTGGCGGCGCTTGGTTTTCTATACCCGTCGGCTGACCGCGGAGCGTCGCGTCGGGCGGCTCTACGAAGAGGTCCTCGATGCCGCGGTCGACCTGAGCGGCGCCGAACGGGGCTTCATCGTGGTTCGCGAGGAAGACGGGGCCCTCCGGGTTCGGGTCGCCCGGGGCCTCGACCGTCGGGAAATCGCGGACAGCGAACAAGCGTTTTCGCGGTCCGTCGCCGCCCGGGCAATCGACTCGGGGGCGCCGATCTCCACGGTCGACGCCCTCTCCGACGAGCGCTTGGACGGGGCGGCGTCGGTGCACGCTCTCGCTCTGCGTTCCGTCCTCGCCGTTCCCCTGAAGCAAGGGGGGGAAGTCCGCGGGGCGATCTACCTCGACGACCGCCTGCGCCCCGGCGCCTTCGGCCCCGACGACGTCGCCTTGCTCTCGGACCTCGCGGACCTCGCCGCCATTGCCCTAGATGGCGCCGAGCGACTGCGCCGGGAGCGCCGCCTCTCCCGTCGCCTCGAAGCCTCGCGCCGTCACCTCGAGCACACCGTCCAGGCCCAGGCCCTTCAGATCGTGCACCTGCGATCGAGTTCCGGAGAGGCCCGCGACGACCTCGGTATCGTCGGCCGCAGCGACGCCATCAACGAGACCCTCGCCCTGGTCGCGCGGATCGCTCCGTCGAACGTGCCCGTCGTGGTGACCGGCGAGAGCGGGACCGGCAAGGAGCTCATCGCCCGTGCGATCCACCACCTGAGCCCGCGCACGGACCTCCCGTTCGTCGTCCAGAACGTGAGCGCGATACCCGAGACACTTCTCGAGAGCGAGCTCTTCGGCCACGTTCGCGGGGCGTTCACGGGCGCAGACCGCGCGCGCATCGGTCTCTTCGAGGCGGCCGATGGCGGCACCCTCTTCCTCGACGAGGTGGGCGAGATGAGCCCCGCGATGCAGGCGAAGCTACTGCGCGTGGTCCAGAACGGTGAGGTTCGGCCGGTCGGGGGCGAACACGCGCGCAAAGTCGATGTGCGTGTGGTCGTGGCGACCCACCGGGACCTGCCCAAGCTCGTCGAAGAAGGGAGCTTCCGCGAGGACCTCTACTACCGGCTGGCGGTGGTGACCGTGCACATCGCGCCGCTGCGCGACCGCCCCGAGGACGTGCCCGCCCTCGTGGCGCACTTCATCGAGCATCACGCCGAGGGCAAGGGCGTCACGATAGACTCCGGGGCCGTGGTACGGCTTGCGGCTTATCCCTGGCCCGGGAACGTGCGGCAGCTCGAAAACGAAATCCAGCGCGCTCTGGTCCTCGCTCACGACGTGGTGCGCGTCGAACACCTCTCGCCCCTGGTGCGCGGGGATATCGCGCTCGGGACCCCAGAAGAGTTCGACCTCAAGGGCCAGGTCCGCGTGCTCGAGCGTCGCCTGATCAAGGAGGCCCTCGCGCGTTCCCGGGGCAATCAGACCCACGCCGCCAAGCATCTCGGGGTGTCCCGCTACGGGCTCCAGAAGATGCTGAAGCGCTTGGAACTCAAGTAAACGGTATCGTCTGGAGCGCGATCCACGGCAGTCGACAAGAAGGCGAAAGGGCGACGTAGTCGACCGGAGCCGGATTGCCGACCGTGACTGGGCAATGCTTCGCGC
>JAFDCW010000260.1 GCA_019312705.1 Deltaproteobacteria bacterium | reverse complement strand
AGGGTGAGCTGGTTTCCGTTGCGGGAAGCTTCACGAAGGTCCGGGAAGAACTCCCGAAGCCAGTCCCGCTCGACCACATCGACCTTGGACGCGTCGGTGAAGGTGAGCCGAATCTGCTGCTTACCCAAGCGGTGGGCTTGCACCTGCTCGCGGATTTCTTCGAGTTGCTCGCGGGAAACCTCGTCCCACTCATCTTCCTCGATGAGCTCGAGCAAGACGCCGACGCGCCGGATGAGGCGGTCAGCCTCCCGATCGCGCCGATACCGGACAGCCTCGTCGACCTCGACCTCGTAAACGAGGCGCAGGCCACCTCGGATGTCCAGCCCGGGGCTAATGCGCCCGGTGAACTGTTCCTGAACCCACGCCGGGGCGGGGAACCAAGCGTGCACGCTCGGCCAAAGCGCCAATAAGGCAGCGGCGACCAAGCCCACGACGACAACGAATCTTACGTACCAGCCTCTATCCATCGACTCACGAGTCCTCGCGCGCTCCGGCGCTCAGCCCTCGTCCTCCTTCGACTTCTGCTTCTGCTTCTTGTCATCGCCCTCGGCCTTCTTAGCTGAGGGATCGGGCTCGACTCCGGCGATGTTGCTGCGGAGGACATTGATCTTCGTGCGGTTGTCCTGGAGCACGAGGACTACTTCGCGATCCTCGATCGAGAATATCTCCCCCAGGATACCGCCCGTAGTGCGGACCTTCACGCCCTTGCGCAGCGCCGTGAGCATCTGATCTTGCTCCTTCTGACGCTTCTGCTGAGGGCGAATCAGCATGAAATAGAAGATGGCCATCATGGCGAGGATCATGGGCATGGTGCTGCCCATGCCTCCCTCGCAACCGCCGGGGATAGCAGATGCGCCATCTCCGGCACCACCACCACCACCACCACCACCGCCTGTGGCGGCGGGCTGGAACCACTCGAGCAGTGTAAAAAGGACGGCTTGCACGGGAAACCCTGTGATCTTCCTGGCGAAACGGGAAAACGCTCTTTCCCCGAAAAAGGCCCGCTTTACTAGCCCATGGCCTCTGCCCCGTCAACCGCGCTAGTATCCCCGGCGACGGGCGACCTATGGACGCGGTCGACGAGGTCCTGAACGCATTGCGGGTGTTGCCCGCCCCACCGGAAGAAGCCCAGGCCCGGCGCCTCGTGCAGGCGCTCTTGGAGCACGCGCCGGGGCTCACCCCGCTGCTGATCCGTGATCCCAGCCTGGCGGTCGAGGTGCTCGAGCAGCCCCTCGAGCGCGACGCCAACCTCGAAACCATGACGACGGCCCTCGTCGCGAAGTCCCGGGGCCTCGGTGACGGCCCGGAGCTTCGCTCGGTCCTCCGGCGCCATCGCCACCAGGAGGTCTTGAGGATCGCGGCCCGGGAGATCCTCGGCGTCGCCGACATCGACCAGACCAGCCGGGAGATGGCGTGGCTGGCGAGCGCATCCATCGAGGCCGCCCTCCGCGAGATCACCCGCGTCTTCGAAGAGCGCCACGGCCGTGCGCGTACCGAAGACGGCGTGGCCATCCCCCAAGTAGTCCTCGGCATGGGCAAGCTCGGAGGGGGCGAGCTCAACCTCGGCAGCGACATCGACATCTGCTTCTTCTACGGAACCGATGACGGCCAGGTCGGCCAAGAGGAAGGAAAGGACGAGGTGTCCGTGCACGAGCACTTCGCGAAGATCGCGACGCGGACCGCCAGTGCCCTCGGCGACGTCACGGGCGACGGCTTCGTATTCCGGGTGGACCTGCGCCTGCGCCCCGAAGGGACCCGGGGCCCGATCACCAATTCCCTCGCCGGAGCCGAACGATACTACGAGACCTATGGACGCACCTGGGAGCGCTCGGCGCTGCTCCGGGCCCGGCCGGTCGCCGGCGACCCGATCTTCGGCGCCGAGCTCGTCACCGCGCTGCGCCCCTTCATCTATCGCCGCGCCGTCGATCCCAGCATCGCCGAGGCGATGTCCGAGATGCTGACCCGGACCCGCCGCGAGCACACGGTGGACGACGGTGACGTTAAACTCGGGCGCGGGGGGATCCGGGAGGCGGAGTTCTTCGTTCAGGCCCTGCAGCTCATCTGGGGAGGTCAGCACCCCGCTCTGCAGGTAGCCGGCACAGTGGAAGGGGCCCAGCGGCTGCTCGCGGAAGGGCTGCTCACCGAGCGCGAGCGCAACGACCTCGAAGGCGCTTGGGCGTTGCTCCGGCGGGTCGAGCACCGGGTGCACATGCGCGCCGCCTACCAGACGCATCAGGTCCCGAAGGACCTCGCCGAGCGCCACGGCTTCGCGCTCTCCCTCGGCTTCGCCGACCGGGAAGCCTTCGACGCAGCGCTGGCGGCAGCCCGTGACGCAGTGGCGGGCCTCTTCGATTCGCTCTCCGAGGGAGCCCCGGAGGCAGAGGGCACCTTCGTCGCCCTAGCAGAACGCGTCGGCGCGGCGACCTCGGCCGAGGACCTCCGGGGGGATGTCGAGCGGCTCTTCCCCTCGGCCGATCCGGACGAGATCGCAGCCCACCTCATCCGCCTCGCGCGGCGGCCGGAGAGCCCCCTCGGCCCCCTGGCGCAGAAGGAGCGCCCTACCCTCGGCCCGATGTTGCTCAGTGAAGTCGCGGACAGCGCCGCCCCCCCGCAGGCGCTGCGCTTCGTCGCCGACCTCTTCGGCCGCCTGGGTCCCGCGTCGGGCTTGTCCCGGGTCCTCGAGCTCGACCCGCGACTGACGCGGCGCCTCATCGGGCTCTTCGGCGCGAGCGGCAACCTCTCCGAGACCCTGGTGCGCCGGCCGGAGCTCGTACACGAACTCCTCCTGCGCCGAGGCCCCCCAGACGCCTCGGAGATCGCTGCGGCCCACGGGGCACCGCCCCTCCGGTGGCTCGCCGACCTGCCCGACCGGGAGGCTTTCATCGGCGCCCTGCGGGGGGCCCGGGCGAGCTTGGAGCTGGCCATCGGCATGGTGACCATCGCCGGCGAGATCGAACAGCGCGACGCCGAGGAGCTCTTGTCCGCAACCGCCGAAGAGCAGATCGCAGCGGCGATGCGCTATGCCACTGGCGTTGAGCACCGACGCCACGGGGTGCCGCCCGAAGAGGGCCACGGCCTCGTCGTCGTCGGCCTCGGCAAGCTCGGCGGTCGGGAACTCGGCTTCGGCGGCGACCTCGATCTCATCTTCATCTACGCCGGCACCGGCGACACGGTTCGGGAGGATGGCAAAGAGGGGATCAGTGTCGGCGAGCTTTACACTCGCATCGCCCAGCGCACGCTCCGGCTGCTCGAAGAACCGTCGGCCCACGGGCGGGGCTACGAGATCGACTCGCGGCTGCGCCCGAGCGGCGCCCAGGGAATGCTGGTGGCCTCGGTGGACGCCTTCGACCGCTACCAGCGAGAACGTGCGGCGGCCTGGGAGCGACAAGCATTGATCCGTGCGCGTCCCATTGCAGGTGACGCCGCCGTCGCCGAGCAGGTCCAGGGACTTCGCGTCGAGCACGCTTTTTCACGGGGCACGCCAGACCCCGTCGAGCTCGCCAGGATGCGGAAACGCATGGAAGTCGAACTTGCTGCCGAGCGCGCCGGTCGATACCATCCGAAACTTGGTTACGGAGGCTTGGTCGACGTGGAGTTCACCGTCCAGTGGCTGCAGATGCGTCACGGCGACGACCCCACGGTTCGACTTCCGAACACCCGCGCAGCTCTCGACGCTCTCCGGGACGGCGGCTACCTGCAGGCGGAGGACGCGGCGGTCCTCGAGGAGGCCCAGGAGTTTCTCCGCGGCGTCGGCCAGGCCCTCGCCCTCCTCGACGACCACGCGGAGGGCGTGATCTTCGAAGGCGGCCGGCACGCGGACCTGATCGCACGCCGCCTGCGCATCCGAGACCGCGACGGCGCCCGCGCCGACGAGGTGCTCTTCCGCACTTGGCGCCACCACGCCGAGGGTGCCCGCGAAGTCTTCGACCGAGTGCTCGCTCCAGTGGGCACCCGCCCTCCCTGGAGCGCGCCATGACTGCCGTCTCCATCCTAGTCGTGCACCCCGAGCACGGGACTGCCACGCAGATCGCCGAGGCTCTGCGCAGCATTGGGCACGACGTGGTGGTGGTCCCCGACGGGGAGAGGGCTATCGACCGCTTCATCCAGCGTCCCTCAGATGTGCTGATCGTCGAGATGCTCCTCCCGGGCCGGGACGGGGCGACGACCATCGAGTCGATTCGATGGGCCCCGGAGGGCGAGAAGGCCGCGCTGGTCCTCCTGGGCTCACGGGGAACAGACCAGGCTCTCCTCGAATCCACGGGGGAGCGCCTCGGGGCCCATACGGCCATCTCCGGCCCCCTCGACTTGGGCCGTATCACCCGCGCCGTGGCGGAGCTCACCAGGTCCGGGGTCACCACCCGAAACACCATCTCCATCAGCGACGCCGTCACGCCGAGCGAAGCTTGGACCGACGCGACCACGCGCCCGGGGACGCAGCAGGTCACACCGCCCATCGTGACCGAGGCGCCGCTCGTGGTGAGCCCGGACCTACCGCCCCGATCCCTGGTGGAGCGGGAGTTCACCGAGCTCGACGACGAGCTCACGGGGGACTGGGGCCCGGGGGATCTGCCGGGGGCCGAGCGGGAAGGCGCAGACGTCGAGCGCCACGCCCTCGTAGGGGCCCGAGAGGTGGACCAAGACGTAGACCAGGAGGCGCAGCAGTTCGTCTCCGGGGATCTCGACGCCACGCCCTTCCCACGCTTGCTGCACCTGCTGGCAACCTCCCGAAAACACGGTGCCCTCGTCCTGACCTCGGTCGACGACCGGCGCCGAACGACGACCGGAGAGTCTCCCAAGAAGGTCGTCTTCTTCCGCGGCGGTGTGCCCCGCTACGTGCAGTCGAACCTCATCCAGGAATGCCTCGGGCAGGTGCTCGCTCGGGGCGGATTCATCTCCCACACGACCCTCGAAGAGTCGGTGGATCGCATGCGCCTCGGCGAGGGGCGCCAGGGCGCGGTGCTGCTTTCGATTGGCGCCATCAACCCGCACCAGCTCCGCGACGCCCTCGAAGATCAGCTCCGGGTGAAGCTCTTCGATCTCTTCGCATGGACGGCGGGCAGCTACGGCTTCCAAGAGGACGTACCGACGCCACCGGAGACCGTGACCCTCGAGATGAGCCTTCCCGAAATCGTCTTGAAGGGAGTCGTGCACCGAATTCCGCCGCAACGGCTCCTGGAACGGCTCTCGCCCCACCTCGAGAGCTACGTCGTCCCGGAGCTACGGCAGCTCTCCCGCTTCGGCCGGGTCGAACTCGCACCCGAGGCCGCGCAGCTGCTCCACAGCCTCGACGGGACAGCGCGCCTCCGGGAGCTCCTCGCCCGGGCTGGAGACCGCCCCGGGACCGCAGCCCAACTCGTCTACGCCCTGCACTGCACCGACGCCGTGTCCTTCAGCCCCGACGCCCAATACACAACGCGGGTATCGAACGATGACGTGAGCGAGGGCTCATCGGTGACGATGGAGTTGGCGACGCTGCGCGAAGAACTCGGCCGCCTCTGTCGCCTGCTCCGGGCCGAAAAGTACCAAGAGGCCCTCGGCGTCGCCCCTGGCGATAGGGCGGCGGCGGTCGCTCGGGCAGACCATCTGCGGGCCCGGTTCCAACCCGTCACCGAACCGGGCGCGGCTCCCCGGGACCTCCGGGCCCTCGCCTTCGAGGTGTCAGCCCGCCTCATCCACGCCCGGGAAGCCCTCGGCGCCGCCCCCGGCGAACAACGCACGCCCCTCGAACTCGCCCAGGCCGTCTTCGACGGAGAAGTGCCCACTCGTGACGAAAAGCCCAAGGGCGACCACCAGAAGAACGCGAAGCTGCACGCCCACAGCGAGCCGTCCCTAGCCGACGAGGTGTACAGCGCGGCGCCCCCGGGCCACGAAGCCGTAGACTCGAGCGACCCCCTCGACCCAGGCCGTGCGACCGTACCGGAGCCGCTGTCGGGGCCCGACACCGGACGCCTCACCCTACCCGAGGAGCGCTCGCCGGATTTTGCCGGGCCAATGGCAACGGTCGCGTCGACGGACCTCGGCCCCGATGCGGCCATCCCGGCCCCCCACTTCGGCACGCCCCCGCCTCCCCACTTCGGCAACCCACGAGAGCGTGCATTCGAAACATCGGAGGTCTCCCTCACCACCGGCGAATCCATCGACGTCACGACCGCCGTCGAAGAGCCTGCATCCATCGAGAGCGCCACCGACGACCGGGACGACCAGGACGACCAGGACGACCAGGACGACCAGGACGATGACTTCGACACCGGCGTCCTGTCCCCGCCCGAAACGACCGCCGAAGACGCCGACGTCGACGCGTTCGATTTCACAGACGAAGGCACCGGAGACAGCCAGGTGAGCCTCGCGTTCTCGGCCCCCCGCCCCACCCTCGACGAGCAGGTGGACCGCCTCTACCGGGCTGAGCGCTACTTCCGGCGGGGGGAGCGCTCTCTCGGCCGGGGCAGATTCGAGGATTCTGTCGAGGCGTTCTCCCGCGCGGCCGAGCTCTGCCCCGAAGAAGGAGAGTTTGTCTCCCACGTCGGTTACGCGCGCTACCAG
>JAFDCW010000259.1 GCA_019312705.1 Deltaproteobacteria bacterium | reverse complement strand
CCAACGCCGACAGCGCCATCTACATCGACGCGGTGGACTTCGACGGCGACGGCGACACCGACGTGGTGACCGCGGCCGGTACTTCCAATCAGTTCGCCTGGTACGAGAACGACGGGATGACCCCCCCCGGCTGGACCCTGCGCGTCATCGACAGCGGCGCGACCAATGCCGACGGCGCCACGAACATCGAGGCGGTGGATCTCGACGGCGACGGCGACACCGACGTGGTGACCGCCGCCGCGACCTCCGATCAGTTTGCCTGGTACGAGATAGGGTCCCACGACGTCCGGCAGACCGCGCCTCCCGTGGTCGCTACGGTCACCTCGCAGCTCATCAGCTTCGCCAACTTCCCCGCCTCTCCCAGCGGGTGGGGCACCGTGACCTGGAACCAGGGCAACGTCGACGGCCGGATCACGGTGGAGGTCCTCGACAGCGCCGGGGCGGTCACCGGCCTCTCCGGCACGACGACCACGACGGGTCTGGGCTCCATCGACATCAGCTCCCTCGCTGTAACCGGCGCGACCAGCTGCATCCGGCTCCGAGCCACGCTCAACGACGTGGACGGCGCCGAGAGCGGAACCAGCCCGCAGCTCGCCGACTGGACGGTGACGGTGGCGCCGTGACCGGTCACGCGAATCAACTTCAACCGCCGTGATTCGACCAAAGCCAGGCTCCTGAGCCGGGCCCGCACATTCCCGATGAGCAGGCAGGAGGCCTCGTCGGAGCCGCATCGTGGGGGCGAAGGCTGGGTTCGGTGCTCTAGGGCAACTCCAACGCCCACGTATCGGCGAGGGCGAGCTCGGACGCGCGGGCGCCGCCGAAGACCAGGGCTCGGCGACGCCTCGTGTCCAGGACCATGGTGTGATCTCGCCGACCCTCGGGGATCGGGCCGAGTGCATCCAGGACCGGCACCTCCGCGCGGCCAGTGGAGAGCCGAATCACCAAGGTGCCGAGCCGCTCCGAGTTGCGCATGCCCCCGAAGACGACGAGCAGATCCCGGACACTCTCGTGCACGGCTCGATGAGACCAGCGGCCGCTCTCGAGCTCGCCCGAGAGCGGTAGCTCGGTCCAGCCCGTCGCGCCCGGCGCCAAGCGCCAGAGGCGGTCCGGCGGCTCGTCGGTCCCATAGCCGGCGTACACGTAGGCACCCGAGGGCGAGCTGACGAGGGGCGTGTGAAAGCGGATGCCGGGTCCGGTCCCAGCGGCCGGTTCGAGGACTCGCCATTCGTCCGTGGCGAGGTCGAACACGAGGAGGCCTTCCCGCGCTTCTGCGTAGTAGGCGTCGTGCACTACGATGGTCTGACGTTCCACGTCGTGCGTCGAGCGCAGCGGCCAGTCCCGGGCCGCCCAGGGGCTCGGCGGCAGCGTGGTGACCTCCCTGGTGCGGAGGTCCACGGCCATCGTCTGCACGCGGCCGAAGTTGGGCGCGCCCACCGAGCCGACGACCACGAGGCGGTTTCGGGGCCGATCGACGGCCAGCGTGACCGGGTTGAGCGCGAGGACCGGTGCGGGGAGCTCTCCCACGTGGGACCATCGCTCGGTCTCGAGGTCGAGAGTCCAGATGTCCCGATGCATCACGTAGGGGTCAACGCAGCATGCCCCGAGGTCGAGGTAGGGATCGTAGCCTCCGAGCACGATCATCCTGTCGCCGACGTCGTCGTACGCCGCCAGATGGGAGAGCCGACCTGGAGGGGTCGGACCGTCGGTCGCCAGCGTCACCCAGCGCATGGGCCGCTCGGGTCCGGGCTCGGGCTCGGGGACAGGCTCGGGCTCGGGGACAGGATCTGGTTCAGGGGCGGGCTCCGGCTCGGGAACCGCCGCATCGACCGTGGGCTCCGGTGGCTCCTCTCCGGCCTCGGGGCCGTGGAAGAGGTAGCAGCCAGGCATTGCGACCAGGAGCACGGTCGCCAACGCAAGCCTCGAGCACGATCGCTTCATCGCCGTGTCCGAAGCAATCCCCGGGCCACAACTCCCGGGCCAACGAGCCATGTAATTGCCCACGAAATCGCGGCTCGCGCAGACTCTGCCGGGCGGATTCGCACCACTCCTGCCCTCGACCATGCCGGGCTGTGCCGCTGCTCGTCTATGCTCCACTCGGATGAGGCCAATGGAGAGGTACGAGCGGCCCGGGTGCCGCACGGACCGACGCCAGGAGCGCGATGGGCCTCCGGCGAGTGGTGCTGGCGGTCTGCCTCGTGACCGCGTGCAGCTCGTCATCTCACGAACCGGCGCCGGCGCCCGTGCTCCCGGGTACGCCCGCGCCTACGCCTGCGCCCGCGCCCGCCGCCATGCTCACGCCGTTGCCATCCGCGGCGCCCGCGCCCGAACCGGTGGCACCGCCGCCCGACCCCGCAGAAGTCGCTGCCGCACGTCCCCGCTCCGAACGCCCCGTCGGAATGCGACCTGCTGGCATGCGACCCGCTGGGATGCGACCCGCCGGCAACGGCGCCGGGTGCAACGCCGACCAGCGGCACTGCTGTCAGCCCGACGGAACGCTGGTTGCTGTCGGCTGTTGTGGTGGTGCCCTGCCGGCGCATTGCCGGGGCTCGAGCCCCGACCGCAACGCCGATGGAACGTGCAGGCCGTGTACGAGGCGCTGCCTTGCACAGACCGCGCGCATCGACACGCCGCGCGGGGCGGTGCCGGTCGCGTCGCTCACCCGCGGCGACGTCGTCTGGACGCTCGACCACCAGCGCCGCCGCGTGGCCGCTCCGGTCGAGACCGTCGTTTCGCTCTCCATCGAACGCGCCCACGAGCTCGCGGTCATCACGCTGGACGACGGTCGGGTGGCGCGCGCTTCCCCGGCACATCCGACGGCCGATGGGCGCACGCTGGCTGAGCTCGCGCCGGGCGACATGCTCGACGGCGCTGTCGTGCTCCACGCCCGCCGCGTGCCCTACGACGGCGACGCGACGTGGGACCTGCGGCCCGAGGGTGTGACCGGAGTCTACTGGGCCGACGGCGTCCTGCTCGGCTCGACTCTCTAGTTGGCTCTTGGGCGGGCTGCGGCTCCGTGACCGTCGCCGTTCCCGTGTCCGTGTCCGCTTCCGTTCCCGCTTCCGTTCCCGTGTCGGTTCCCGCTTCCGTTCCCGCTTCCGTTCCCGTTCCCGTTCCTCAACAAGAAGGCTCCACGAGAGGCGGCCCGAGGCGGGAGGGCGACGTAGTCGCGCCGAGCCGACAGTCCGCCGGCAGTGGAGCCGGTAGTCCCGTTCCCGTTCCCGTTCCCGTTCCCATTCCGTGCGCTTGCGAGGAGAATATCGGGTGCCCCACCTCCGTACATCAGGGTCACCATGCGATCACGAATGAAAATCGATTATGCAGCCCCGAATTGGGAGGGTGGATAGTTCATGTCGCCTATCGGTCAAGGCCGTGCGCCTGCTACTGCGGCTTGAACATTGCCAGGAGTTCAAGCTTGTCGCGCTGGTTGCGAAGTTCCATCAGTACGGCAAGGCTGTGAAGCAGGGCAAACGAAAGGTAGGGTTTACCAATGCGCACTTCCCGTCCCCTGTCCGTCGTCTTGTTCTGCGCCTTCTGCGTCGCCAGCTGCGGTGGTGATGACGTAGCCCTGAGCCAAGAGGAGCGCGACGCGCTGGCCGACTACGAAGTGGCGGCCGAGGAGACGGCGGCCGCGTTGAGCGGACTCGCCCTCGCTGCCGAGACGATCACCACGCGCGTCGACGACGGCGCGTCGGACGCGATGATCGACATGGCCATCGACGAGCAGGCCACTCGCATCACCGAGCTCGAGAACGCAGCCGGCGACCTCGAGGACGCGGAGGCGCTGCTTCAATCGGCCGCCTACGGCTCCGAGCCGGGTGTCCGCCGGGAAGGGCTCGCCGCCTACGCCGCCTATTGGCTGGCTGTCATCGCGTTCGCGGCGACGCTGAACGCGATCAGCGATGACATGCTCGCGGAGCGGATGATGCGCGACGCGGCGCTGGCACGGGACGACATCGAGGCCGCACAGATGCATCGCCGCAACATCGCTGCCTCCGGCACCAGAGGTGTAGAAACGATCATCACTAAGGTCGTCCCCAATCCCATCAACACCGTGGTCTCGCTGAACCCGGTAGGCGCGATCTTGGTCCCCGCGCGCGATGCGTTCAACGACGCCACCACACTCGTGGCGACGGACGAGTGCCGCATCGACCCGGAGTCGGACGACTGCAAGTTCGGCGCAACGACCGCCGATTCCGAGACGGATATCGAAGTGCCTGCGGGTACGCTCCAGGTCGCAGTCACTGGCGACGGGCTCGCGCGGACCGTCGTGGACGTCGACGTCGCCGAGGGGGAACGGGTAGTTCTCGAGATCGATCCCGTCCGGACCGCCGACCTGCCCGTCGAAGGCGCGGGCGACATCCTGCATTGCTTCGGCACGTTCGGCTGCTTCGACGGCACGTCCGATTGGGTCCCCGCGGAGTGCAGGAGCGAAGGCGGAACCCCCATGCCCGGACCCTGCCCCTGAGTCGGTAGCAGCAGGCTAGATTCCTGAACGAAACGCGGTGGTCTCGGCGTTTGGTATGGTGGCAGGATGCACACTCGAAACCTGACCCTGTCCCCCGCGTGGCGGGACTGGTTGGCTGAAAATCTGCTCCGCGGGGTGGCCGCGGAGCGGCTCCTCGACACCCTCCGGGTCAACGGCGTGCCCGAGGACGAGGCGGCGCGGCGCATGGACGAGCTCGCTGCCTCTCCCGCGCTCCGTAGTGCCCGGGAGGCCACGTTGCGGGCCGAGCGACTCGAACGGGTCGCCTCCCTCGGACGTGTCAATGAGCGCCTCTCCCCCGACCCGACGCGCGTCGAACGCCTCGGCGCGGTCGACGCCGACGCCTTCTACGAACGCTACGTCGCGACGAACACACCGGTCGTGCTCACGGAGCTGGCCTCCGGGTGGCCGGCCCTCGAAACGTGGAATCCGCGCTACTTCGCCGAGCGTTATGGCAACGTCGAGGTGACGATGACCGCGGAGCGGGAGGCGGACCCCCTCTATGACGCGCGCACCGCCGAACACAGCCGACCTATCCTGATGCGCGACTTCGTGCAGCTCGTCGAAGACGCCGAGAGCGATACCAACGACTTCTATCTCGTCGCGCAGAACCGCAACATCGAGAAGGACGCACTCGGTCCCCTCCTCGATGATGTGCGGCACCCACCCGGCTTCCTCAATCCCGAACGTGTGATCGGAGGATCGGCGCTCTGGTTTGGGCCCGCGGGAACCGTCACGGCGCTGCACCACGACTGCAGCAACATCCTCTTCACGCAGATCTACGGCAAGAAGAGCGCCCGCCTCATCTCGCCCCTCGAGACGCGCCTCTTCGACGGCGCCCTCTCCATGTACGCGATGGTCGATCCTGAAGACCTCGACGGGGCGACCATCAAGCGTGTCGACCTCGAGCCGGGCGATACGCTCTTCATCCCCGTCGGCTGGTGGCACGATGTGCGTGCCCTCAGCGTCTCCATCAGCGTCGCTTTCAGCAACTTCGCGCGGGACGCAGACTTCGCCTGGTACCGTCCGGGAGACATCCGATGACGAAGGTGAACCGACCCAAGAAGACTCCGATGGTGAGGCGCACCGGCTTCGCCATCGCCCTCGGGACCGCTGCGTGCACCGGAGGTGATGCAGAGCCAACCGAGGTCCCGACGACGCCCGCGATGGAGAGCGCCGCCGCGGAACCGCCGGCCACGCTCACGGCTCTGCCCAGCGAGGCGTCCGTCGAGCCTTCGCCGCCCCCGAACGAGGCGCCCATGGTTGCAGTCGGCGAGGCCTCGGCGGATGACTCGACAGCCGAGCCGGAGGTCGAATCCGCCGACGACGACGACGATGCCGACGAGGCCCCCAGGATGCGACGGAGGAGGGGGGTCAGCGCTCGAGTACGCACGAGGACGCCGATGCCTCCGATGCCCAACCTGAACAACGCGCCGATGGTCTACCGCGGTCCGCCACCGATGCCGCCAGGACCGCCGCCGCCGCACCCGCTATCCGGCTACGACTCCGAACGGCCCCGCAGGGCACCGATGCCGGCAGGCGGCCCCGTCGAAACCGACGACTGAAACGTCCGGCGCGCACGGACCAGGCGCCTTGCCTCTGCCCAGGCTACCATGGCGCATGACCGACTCCGCGACCTGGGTGCTGTGCACTTCATGCAAAAAAGGCATCGGCTTTGACCAAGCCTACTACGCGTGCAGCGTATCGACGTGTAACCGAAAGCGCCTCCCGTTGTACTTCTGTTCTGTCGACTGCTGGGACGCCCACTTGCCGGGGGCGCGTCACCGTGACGCATGGGCCGAAGAGAAGCAGAGTCCAAAGAGCTGAGTTAACACCGTCCCCAAACGTCGTGCCGACCTACGTCCGCGATTGAGTGAGGCGCGGAACGTTCATTGCTCCGGTGGTAAGTTCGTCGGGGGCGTGGATGGGGGCGTGGGCACGGGGAGCGCACGGCTGTCGAGGTTCGCCGCATTGTCGTGGAACCTCACGGCCGACCACGCTTCGATGACGAAGTCCTCCTGGTCGACGCACAAGCCGATCTCCGCTTGGCTGACATCG
>JAFDCW010001035.1 GCA_019312705.1 Deltaproteobacteria bacterium | reverse complement strand
GCTCGTAGGCGGCTTCGGCCTGGGACCGGAGGTCACGAAACGACGAGAGGGCGCGGGCGTCGACGGCCGCGGCGATGGTCGGGACGGGGATGCCGAGCTCGACCGCCGTGAGCACGGTCCACCGGCCGGTGCCCTTCTGCCCGGCCTGGTCGAGGATCGCGTCTACGAGGGCGGCGTCGGCCTTCGTCGGGTCCGGGGTGCGGAAGATATTCGAGGTGATCTCGACGAGGAAGCTCTCGAGCTCGCCTTCGTTCCACTTGGCGAAGATCTCGCCGACCTCGGTCGCGCTCTTGCCGAGCCCCTTGCTTAGCAAGACCGAGGTCTCGGCGATGAGCTGCATGTCGCCGTATTCGATGCCGTTGTGCACCATTTTGACGAAGTGCCCGGCCGAGCCGCGGCCGCAGTAGCCGACGCAGGGGCCCGAGTCGCTCTTGGCGGCGATCGATTCGAGGACGGGTTTCAACCGGTCCCAGGCCTCGGCGTCGCCGCCGGGCATCATGGCGGGCCCGAGCAGAGCGCCCTCGGCGCCGCCGCTCACGCCCATGCCGACGAAGCGCCAAGGCCTCTCCTTGGCTCGAGCGTTTCGTCGGTCGGTGTCGCGGTAGAGGCTGTTGCCGCCGTCGACGACGATGTCGTCGGCTTCGAGGAGGGGGTCGAGGCTGTCGAGGACCGCGTCGACGGCGCGCCCGGCGTTCACCAGCAAGATGATGCGGCGCGGGCGTTCGAGGCCTCGCACGAGCTCCTCGGTCGACGCGGCGATGTCGAGCTTCGCCTCGGGGTACTTGGCCGCCATGGCCCGGGCGCCTTCGACGTCCAGGTCGAAGCCGCTGACCGCCAGGCCGCGGCTCGCGAAGTTGCGCGCCAGGCTGCTGCCCATGACGCCGAGGCCGATGACGGCGACGTCGTTGAGTCGTTCGCGGTTCATGTCGTGCTCCCTGATGAGAAATCGAGATCGGTGAATACGGTCAGGCCGGGGAGGCCCCCGGCGGGTAGGGTGGGGTCGCCGGTGGCGAGGGCGACCAGGGCGTTGCGTTTGGATTCACCCGTGGCGACGAGGATCGAGGTTTGCGCGGTCGCGAGCATGGAGAGCGTCAGAGTCATTCGGTGCGGTGGCGGCTTGGGGCTGTCGGCGATGTGCATGACGGTGTCGCCAGCCCATGATCGGTTTGGAAAGAGCGAGGCGATGTGCCCGTCGGGGCCCATGCCGAGCAGGCTCACGTCGAGGGCGCAACCCCAGGCCTTCAACCCCGCGCGCACCCGGGCGATGGCGGCGCCCTCGGTTTCGTCATCGAGCCACAGCGGGAGCTCGTCTCCGGCGCGCCTATCGGTGGAGCGATGGGTTGCGCCGCGGTTGCTCAGGGGGTCGGCGACGGGCACGCAACGTTCGTCCACCCAGGTCAACCGCACCCGCCCGAGGTCCTCGCCGAGCTCCTCCGCGGTGCGGGACCAGGCGGCCAGGGCCGAACCGCCGGGAACCGCGACCTTCACGTATTGTCGGTCCGCGAGGGCGTCGCGGATGGCTGATGTCAGGGCGGAGGCGGCCTCGGCCACCGGATCGTCGCTCGTTCGTATGGTCACACTCATCGCCGGATGCTACGCCGATCCCAAACGGGGCGCGATGTGCGATCGTGCCGCCATGAGCAAGCCCACTCCTGAACCGAGCCTCTTCATCATCTTCGGTGGCACGGGCGACCTGGCGCGGCAAAAGCTGCTGCCGGCGCTCGCGCGCCTCGCCCACGAAGACCAACTGGGCAACTGCCATGTGGTCGGCGTCACCCGGGAAACCCACTACGACGACGAGTCCTACCGCGCGTTCGTCAGCGACGCTCTCGACGCCGCGGGGCTCACCGAGGACCAGCGCGGGGCGCCCCGCGCCTCACGCCTCCACTTCCAGACCATCGGCCCGGGCACCGAGGCGGACTTCAAAGCGCTCGGGGTGAGGCTCGCGGCGCTCGAAGAGCGCCACGGCCTCGCGCAGAACCGCACCTTCTACCTCTCGCTCCCCCCGAAGGCGTTCCAAGGCACGATGGAGGGCCTGGCCAACATCGGCCTCGACAAGAGCAACAATTGGACCCGCCTCGTGGT
>JAFDCW010000258.1 GCA_019312705.1 Deltaproteobacteria bacterium | reverse complement strand
GCCCTCGAACTGAAAGGCCACGGCGGCGTGGTCGGGGAGATCGGCTCGACTGAAGAAGGGCGACCCCTGGTGAAGGACTTCCTCGGCGGCGACGCCCGGGGGCAGATGGATGAGGATGCGCAGATCGGTCGCCCCGGTCACGAGAGCGTTGTCGAACCAGGTCGGCGTGATGCGCATCGACGCCAACTCGTCGCTGGTCGTGTCGGAGAAGACCAGGTCCGGCATCACTGTCTCGAACTCGAAGATGCCGCGCTGCTGGCTCGCAATGCCCGCGCCTAGGTTCACCTCGACTCCGGTTTCGATGTAGGTCGAGGGGCTGATGGCGTGAATTGGTGTCCCGTTGAGGAGGGCCGACATCGTAGTGAGGTCGTAGTTGTCATGGGGCAGCCCCACATCGACCACATCGATGGGTTGGCCGACGAAGCTGTTCTCGAAGACGATGCGGTACTTGATGCGCACCGAAGCGTCGGGATTGACGGTGCACTCCATCGTGACCTGAGGAACGGAAAAGCTGTAGACGGCGGCAACCGGGGCCGGGGTCGTCGAGGCAAGCCCGACGGACAGGGCGACCGCGAAAACCAAGGCCGAGGCGCACCTCTTCATCGCGATTTTGATCGCACCTGTCTTCGCACCTGTCATCGCGCACCCCGCCGGATCGCCGAAGTCGCCCAGGTCGTCCGATCTTTCGGGCAACCACCGGCGCAGAGGGAAATCTCCGGACACGCCGCGCACCGCTCGGGGTCATCGACGGATTCACGCCAGTGCTCGAAGGCCGCGTTGGCCCAGATCTCTTCCCAGGGGTCGGTGAGCAAGTTGCCCGCCGCCTCGAAGGGCCCGGTGGGGGCGATGACCCGGCCGTCGGCCTCGATGCGGATGCACGCCTCACCGGCGGCCCGGGGCCCGCGCTTGACCTGGTCGACGAGGCTCACGGTGTCGTCTCGCTCCTCGGGGGCGGCCCAGACGAGGTTTTCGCCGAAGTGCTCGGCTTCTTCTTCGAGGGTGGTCGCGACCTGGGGCAGCTCGAGGGCGGCGAGCACACGCCCCTCCCCCGCTTCGTCGGCGATGGCGTAGGCGACCATCGCTCCGATGCGCTGAGCCTGCAGCGCCTCACCGAGGCCGCCTATGTCATCGAGGATCGAGGCGAGGATGGGCACGACCGCCACGACGAAGAGCTCGAGCTCGTGGGCGAGAGCGATGACAGCGTTGGCGCGGGCGAGGTCGCGCTCCCCGAAGAGGTCGGCGTGCAGCTCTTGGTCGACGCCGGCCCAGAGCAGGTCGAGGTGATCGAGACCGGCCATAGCCATGGCCCGGATCGGCGCGTCCGACGGAAGATCTGACGCCCGGGCCCGGACGCCAGTGATCATGCCGAGGTCCTCGGCGAGCTCGATGAGGCGGGGCAGGTGGCCCGGGACGGCGCCGTCGGGCAAGACGAAGCGCACCTGCGGGATGCCGACGTCCCAGAGCTTCTGGATGATCTCTTCCCCCCGACCGAGGCCCGGCGAGACCAACTCTGCAGCGAGGGGCGCTGAGAGCGCCCGGCGATGCACGGTCGCGTCCGGGTCGTCGAGGGAGGTCAACGCCGCCCGAGCCGAAGGCCGGGCGAGGCCCTCGATGGCCGCCGCGACCTCATCGACGTCGCGGGAGGCCCGGCTCCGGTCGACGCCGGAGAAGCGGAGAGCGACATCCCGCGAGATGCGGCCCCGACTCGCTCCTTCGAGCAGGGCCCGGGCGATGAGCACCCCGGTCTCCGAAAGACGCAGGGCCTGCGACGCGTTGGCGAGGAGAATGCCCGACCCGTCACGCTCGACGCGCAGGTGATAGCGGGCGACGGAGCCGTCGACCTCGCGGGTGAAGTGCTGAAGCGGCCCCGTCATGAGCGCACCCCGAGCTGCACCAGGGCCCCGTCGCTAGGCAACGCCTCGCGGTGCACATCGCTCCCGCAGGCCGCCGCGTCTGGCGTTCCGCAGGTACACGAGGACGCGGCGCTGATGCCAGTCGAGCGAATGCCCCGGCCCGGCGCCAGGCCCGAAGTGATGCCCGACCCAACCCCGCCACTCGCGCAACTCTGACAACCGCCTGGGGCAACTCCTGCGGCCGACTCACGCTCGATGCGGCACCCGCCGCCGCAGAGCGGCAGGTCCGGACACGGGTGACACTTTTCCGGAAGCTTCGCCCAGGTCGGGTCCTCTTCGCGGTCCCGGAACGACCGAAAGAGCTCGCCGCGCCAGATGTGCTCCCACGAATCCCGGAGTACGTTGCCCGCTGAGACGTAGTAGCTCTGGCATGGCAGCACCGCGCCGTCAGGCTCGATACACATCGAGTACTCGCCGGCGTTACAGCGCTTGGCGCCGATCTCCAACTCGACCGGGTTCATCTCGCAGTACTCGGTCACCGTGTACCAGAGGAAACGCAGGTCCTGCTCGATGGCCGTATCGCGTACGTGGGTGAGAATCGCCGGCAGGTCCCCCTGGGGGATGGCGTCGGGGTTCGCGTCGCCGCCGCCGGTGTAGATCATGCCGTTCATGGCGAAGGTGCGCAGGCCGAGGTCGGCGAGGAACTCGACGGTCTCGCCGATCTCACCGGCGTTGAGTCGGGTGATGGTCGTATTGGTGAGCACGTGCAGGCCCTCGGTACCCAGACACGCGCGCACCCCGGCGACGCACTGCTCGAAGGCCGCGGCACCCACCATGGCGTCATGGACCTCCGCCCGGTGGCTCTCGAGGGTGATCTGGACGTGATCGAGGCCGGCGTCCCGGAGGCCGTCGACGTAGGCCCGGTCCCGGAGGCGGCGGCCGTTGGAGTTGAGGCCGGTCATCATGCCGGCGGCGTCGGCGTGGGCGATGAGCTCGGGGAGCCCCTTGTAGACGGTCGCCTCACCGCCGGTGAAGATCACGTGGGGCACGCCGACCTCGGCGAGGCGGTCCAGGATGCGCTTCCAGTCGTCCGTCGACAGCGCCGTGAGGTCGAAGCGCGACGGGTCGTTGTAGCAGTGGGGGCAGCGGTTGTTGCAGGCGTAGGTGAGGGCCAGGTCCACCTTGTGGGGCGCACGGGCCCGCTGGCTGAAGAGGGGGACCTGGGGCAGGTCGAGGGCGCAGGTTTGGCAGGATTCCCCAGCCGCGGTCGGTGACCGCATCGTTTGCACGACGTGCTCCATGCGCGCGTAGTCCGCCGCGAAGGCGCCGCGGGGCCCGCGATAGCGAAGCTGCAACGCGGCGAGGGCCCGCTTCGGCGCCCACCCCTCGAGAGCCATCCAGATCATCTCGGTCGCCGTCGTCGTCAGGTGAATCACGTCCGCGACGTCGCGGAAGAGCAGCCCGGTGCCGTCATCTTGCACGCGCAAATGCAGCCGAGTCTGGCCCCCGTGTTCCTGGAAGCGGTAGGTCTGGAGCCCCGTCGGTATGGAGAGGGCCCGGCCGCCGGAGCGCCCCGGGGAGCCCCCCCTGGAGAACACCTGGGCGAAGCCCCCCACGTCGTCGCGGAGGGCACTCGCAGCCCGCGAAATCAATCCGGTCACCATTTCGGCGCCTCTTCCATCTGGTACGAAGCCTGGCAGTACGGGCACGCGACCATCACCGCGCCGTCCTGGACCGAGACCGCCTCCTTCGAGAGCGTCGCCCCGCACTTGGTGCAAGCCAGCTCTTCGAGGCGAACGTCACCGCCGATGTCGATGCGTTGCACGACGTTGCGCTGCACGACCTGGGGCCGCATTCGGGCCGCGATGATCATCGCGAGAGATGCCGCCATCAATACGACGCCGACGACGATGCGCAAGACCTCGCCTTGGTTGCCCGCGAGGAAGACCAGGCCGAGGAAGAACACCACCGCGGCCAGCACGTAGAGAACGATTTTCAAGGGCCCCTCCCGATGGCCGGCACGCTACCACGCTTCGCCGGGACGGCGGGGGGCCTCACTCGTAGCGAACGCCGTCGGCCGGCAGGAGACGCGCGGCCCACCAACTCGGAATGAGCGTCGCCAGGGTGCATATGACGAACGCGACCGCGCTGGTGATCAGAAACTCCTGGGCGCTGATGCGCACGGGCAGGTGATCGATCAAGTAGACCTTGGGATCCAATGGGAATTTGTAGGTCGCTAAATAGAGGACGGCACCGCCCCCGGTTAAGAGCCCGAAGAACGTGCCGACGGCGCCGATGATGACGCCCTGGACCATGAAGATGGCGAGCACGCTCGAGTCCTTTGCGCCCATCGCCTTCAGGATGGCGATCTCACGCTTCTTTTCGAGGACGAGAATGATGAGGGTGGCGATCACCACCAGCGCCGCGACCACCATGATCGACGCGGTCACCAGGCTCAGCATCACCTTCTGAATCTCGAGGGCGGTGAAGAGGTTCCGGTTGAGCTCCTGCCAGTCCATGGTGTGGAAACGACCGCCACCGAGCTCGCGCTCGATTTTGCCGGCCACCTCGCGAGCCTGGGTGATGTCATGCAGACGAAGAAGGACTGGGCCTCGTAGAGGTCGACGTAGACCAGACGACTGTCGTACTCCTGAAAGCCCGCCTCGAAGATGCCGATGACCCGAAACTCGCGGCTCCGGGGCGTGCGGGCGTTGGGCGCCCACATGCTCGTATCGAGACCCGCAAGCGGCGAGATGACGCTGACCCGGTCTCCGACCTCGAGGCCGAGATTGCTCGCGAGGGTGATGCCGACGACGATCCCGGGGAGCGCCGCCACATCGACACCATCATCGGCCCGCTCGGCATCCTCTTGGGCGAAGACGGCCCGCTCCTCGTCGTCGCCGGGCAGCCCCTCACCTTCTTCGAGCTCGGCCAGGGCCTCCTGCATCTCTTCGAGGGTCGGTACGGCGACGTCGGGAAGGGGAACGACGACGTCATCGTCCACGGTGTGCCCATCGCCGGCGAGCCGGTCGCCGGCCCCGTCGGGGCCCTGGGGATGCCATAGGGGATCCCACTCTGCCGCTTCGTCGTCGCCCGCCCCGGCATCGACAACCACGGGCGCCTGCCCACCGGTCTCGGCAATCTGATCCCGTAGGGCCTCCATCGCGGCGGGGTCCAGGTCGGCCGGATCGGCCGAGTCGGGGGGGGGCACCGGATCCAAGAGCTCATCTTCGTTGCTCAGCTCGAGCAAGTACCGGTCGAGGTCATCGTCGTCCGCGGTGAGGTCGCTGGCGACGTCCTCGGGGGAAAGCGGCGGAGCGGCGCCCTCGGCCCGGAGGCCGTCGAGGGCCCCGGCAACCATCTGCTCGGGAAGGTCGAGGACCGCCGGCATGCGGTCCGGATCGACGCCTTTGACGAGAACCCCACCGATCCGGTCCCCCTTCGCGAGCATCATCTCGTTGATGACAAAGGGCGCGGCGCCGGAGACCTCCTCCATGGCCTCGGACATCGCCACGACGTCCCGGTACTCCTCGAAGTCGAGCCCGTACTTGAGGACCAGCACGTGAGCGTTGACCCCGAGGACCTTGTCCCGGAAAGCGTCCTGAAACCCGGTCGTGATGCTCAGCACCGCGAGCAGGGACCCCACGCCGAGGGCCACACCGGCCACGGCGATCACCGTAATGAGGGAGACCGTCGACCGCTTCTTGGAGCGGAGGTGGCGAAGGCCGATGGTCAGTGCATATGCCATTACGAAAGCGGGCTCGAAGGCTCGTTGATTGGGGGCTGCTAGCACACCGGGAGACACCCGGAAAGAGAGGTGTGTTCCAGGGTGTGCCCGGACGGAGGGTGCCCTGTAGGCGGATGTGTTCTTACCGAACCTGGGCCATTCCTGGCCCATGGGCCCCGCGGGGGCTAGAATAGACGCGTAATGTCTTTTCTTTTTTCGTGGCGCGGGGCCTCCCTTGCGAGCGCGATCGCGAGCCTGGTGTTCGCCGCGGCGTGCAGCAGCGAGGCTATCCCGGTCGACGGCGGCATGATTCCGACCGACGGAGCGGTGACTCCGACCGCATTGCTCGAATCGGTCACCGAGCCCAACGTCGCCCTGCTCTTTGGCGAAGAGCAGTTGATTCGAGTGCTCTACCGCGAGATGGACGGACGGCCGATCGCGGCGTCGGAGGTCGAATTCGCCCTGGTGGGCCGGGCCAACGACTCGAGTCTGTCAGACCTGATGGCGCGCACCAACGCCGACGGAGAGGCGAGCATCCGCGTGATGGCGGGCAGCTCGGCGTCGGCCTTCAGCGTGCGCGTGAGCGCTCCCCGGGCTGCGCCGATCCTGGTCGCCGTATCGGTCAGCGACGCTGGCTTTGGCGAGCTCGACGTGAGCATCGAGTGGGCCGGATCCCGGCCGGTCGTGTCTCACCGCATCGGCATTTTCACGGGCATGACTTGTGACGACGCGGACGTGCTCGCCGGCGAGCCGGACCGGATCCGGAACCTCTCCGTGGACGAGGAGGTCGCAGCCTTCCTCGCGCTCCCCGCCGGGCTGGTCTACGCCGTGACGGCGGACGGGCTCAGCGAAAGCGGCGACGCCGTGGCCTCGGGATGCGTGGATAGCGTGCTGGTCACCGCCGATGAAATCGCTGAGGCGACGGTGCCCGTGACCGACCTGCCCCTCGGCGCCGGCGGCGAGTACTCGGTCCAGATCAACTTCGACGCAGACACCGAAGCCGAGGCGGTTTCCCGGGCCATCTTCCGGGGAGGCCGCGCGCCCGTCGAGAGTGCCGGGGGAGACGCGACCTTCGTCCTGGACGCCCTCGAACAATCCCTCCGCGACGCCGGGTACGAGATGAGCGCGGGCTTGATCGCAGGAGAGCGTTCGGCGGGGTTCCTCGACGACGACCTCGCCACCCGCCTCACGATGGACGACGTGGGGCCGAGCCGCGCAGTGGATGCCGTCGCCGCGGACCTCGCGACGCGAATGGCAATGATCACCGTCGAGGGGCGAATCCGGTTTTCCGACGACGACCCGGCTTTCACTATCGACACTGTTTTCAGTACAGCGGTCGAAGCGACTGTCCCACGCCTCCTCGTCCCGGGGGCGTCCTTCCCCCGTGCCCTCGAGGGACGCCTCGCGTTCACGCCGATGCCCGCCGACGACGCCATCATCATCGACGAACTCGGTAGCGACCTTCCCCTGGGCTCCTTCGCTCAGGGCGCCACGTCCGCCCTCGCGACGGAGACGGGGGTCGCTGACCTCTCCGCACTCCTGGGGATCCGAGGTGGCTGCTCGACGATGCGCAGCTGGGCGTCTCGGGTCTCGGTCATCTCCACGGCCTGTAATGGCGCCTGCGTGCTCATGGTCTGCCAAAGCGCCCTGGCGGACCTCGCGTCGGCGATCGAGGTCGAATTCACCAACCTCGACCTGTCCCGGTCGGACCTCTCCCTCGCCGGGGCAGTAGACGCCGGGGACGATTCCGGCGACCTGCGCATCGATCACTTCAACGCCGACGCCATGACCGGTCGGTACTCGAACGCCGACGGCACGGACTACGACGAAGTCGTCGCCTCGGTCGTCGGGGCGAGCATCATCGAGTAGCCCGGTGGCGGGTCCTCGCTATCCCCTCGAGGCTGCCCGCACGGTACGCGGCCTGGCGGTCGACGAGGCAAGAGCGAAGCTCGCCGGGGCGAACGCCGCCCTCGCCGCAGCGGTGGCCACCGTCGAGGCTGCCGAAGAGTCAGCCAAATCTCACGCGCTCCAGAACGACGCCGAAGAAACAGAACGACGCCGACGCGAGGAGCTCGGGGCCTCGGGGGCGGAGATGCTCCGGGCGCTGAGCTTCGGCGAAAGGAGACAGAGAGAGGGCGAGGCCCTCGGCGTCCGGCTCCGGGAGGCGGGGGCCGCCCGGGACGACGCGGAGCACGCCGCAAACGAAGCTCGACTTGCTCTGGCGGCAGCCAACGCCGACCGGGAGGTCGTCGAACGGCACCACGAGGACTTCCGGAAGGGGCAAAAGAACCTCCGAGAAGCGCGGGATGAAGCCGAAGCGGAAGATCTGGCCGCCGCGAGGCGTCATCACGACGGGGATTAGCAACAAGAAGGCGCCGCGAGGGCGGCCCGAGGCGGCAGCGCGACGCAGTCGTGCAGAGCGGACAGGCCGACCGCTGCGGCGCCGGGAGTGCGCCGTCTCAACAAGAATGCACAACCGAACAGCCAGCACCCTGCCGGGAAGTTGCCGTGATGGGGCCGTCTCTCTAAGACGAAGAGGACGTGTTGATAGCTGACGAGAGGGAAACGGACCTCGTGGGCAATGTTCCGCGGGTCGAACCGCTTCGGAGGAGCGCCCGCGTCAGCATCGCGGTGCTGCTCGCGACCGTCGCCTGTACCTGCGATGCCCCGGCCAACCGGCCCGGGGCGTCCGCCCAACCCCCAACCGACCAAAGCGCCCCGGCCAGTGCCCCGGCGCGCTTCGATCCGGCCCAGGTCGCCCTCCCGGACGATGCCCCGGAGCGGCGGGTGATCGCCGCCGGCAGCCCCGCGGATGCCGCGAGCCTCGCCCGAGCCGCCCTCGATGGCTCAGGGGCCCATGGGGGACCGGTCGATGCTGCGACCCGGGGACGTTTACTATGGCTCGCTGCGCGCGCAGCAAGAGAAGCCGAGCTCCCCGAGGCAGCGCGAGGCCTGCTCGAAACCCTCAGCGCCTCGGACCACCCCCTCTCTCCGTGGGCCCGACTGGACTTGGCCGAGGAGCTGGGCGAGGACGCCTCGGCCCGGGTCATCGAGCTGCTCGAAGCACTGCCCATCGAGTTCCCCGGAAAAGCGCGGGCAGAAGCCCTCGTCGCCATCGCCCTGGCCCGAGAGGGTCGCACCGACGAGGCCATTCCGGCGCTCCGGGCCCTCGTCGCGGCAGCCCCGGCCCATGTCGGCGCCGCCACCGCGGGCATGCCCCTCGCCGAACTCCTGGGCGCGAGTGAGGAGCCCGCCGACCGCGAAGAGGCGTTGCTGCTCTATCGGCGCATCGCCACCCGGGCACCGGGGGCGAGGGTCGGCATGCTTGCCGCAGAACGGGCCACCGTCGTGCTGGCGACGCTGCCCACGGAACGCCGCGACGCGCTGCGCGCCATCCCGGCAGCGGACCGGTTCATGGCGGCCGAGGCGTATTTCAATGCGATGCGCCACGAGGAAGCGGCGGTCGCTTTCGGAGAGCTCGCGGGCGACCCCGACGAGTCCATCCGGTGCCGCGCGGGATTGATGCAGGGAAAGGCGTTGCTCCGACGCCGGCGCCGGGACGAAGGCTCGGCCCACCTCGAGGCGGTCGCGACGGAGTGTGACGACCCGGATACTCGCGCCGCGGCCCGCTACCTCGCGGCCCGGGCCCACGGGCGCCGAGGGCGGCACCAGAGGGCCCTCGACCTCTATGATGCCGTGGTCCGCGACGCCCCTCTTCACCGACTGGCCGACGACGCGGTCTACCGGTCTGCGTTTTCGGCGGAGGCCCTCGGCCACGACGACGACATGCGCGTGCGCTTCGAACGGGCGGCCACCGAATTTCCAGACGGCGACATGGGCGGCGAGGCCCTCTTCCATCTCGCCTGGGACGCGCGCACTCGTGCAGCGAGTGCACCGGCCGCGGCCCGAGTGGCGACCGAGGGCCGGGAGTCGACGGGCCCTCAGACCACCGCAGCGCTCTACGAGGACGCCCTCCGGCACCTGAACACGGCGCTCTCCAACGACCCGCAGGAACACGGAGTCGATCTTCGCGGCCGGGCGGCCTATTGGCGAGCCCGGACCCTCGTCGACCTCGGCCGCGGCGACGAAGGCGCGGCTGCGTACGACGAACTCGCCCGCCGCTATCCGCTCAGCTATTACGCCCAGCAAGCGCTGAGGCGCCTCGCCGAAGTCGCGCCGGACCGGTCGACCGCGGCCCTGGCGACGATGGCAACGGCCCAGGACGACGAAGCCGCCTTCACCTTCCCCATGCGCGAAGAGCTCTCGACCGATGCCTTCGCTCGAGCGGTCGAACTCCTCCGCGTCGACGAGGCGGACCGCGCCATGGCCGAACTCGAGGCGAGTGGCCTCCTGACCGACGAGCACGACGAAGAGGCGCTCTGGCTGTCGGCGGCCCTCCTCGACCGCGCCGGAGCTCATCCCCAGGCGAGCCTCCTGGCCCGGCGCCGGCTGCGCGCGTTCTTGGATCAACCTCCGACTGGCGTTGTGCGCCACAGGTGGCGCATCGCCTATCCGCGGGCGTTCGCTCCGCTGATCGAAGAAGCCGCCGAGGCCGAAGGCGTTCCTCCGGCTTTCGTCCGAGCGATCGCGCGCGAAGAGAGCGCGTTCAATCCGCGGGCGGTGTCAGTCGCCCAGGCCTATGGTTTGATCCAGCTCATCCGGCCCACGGCCCGGCGTTTCGGCGACGAGCTGGGCCTGCCTTCCGACCCCTCGTCCCTCAAGACCCCGGAAATCAACGTACGCATCGGAACGCGATTCATCGGCTTCCTCTTCAGGCGCTACGCAGACAACCCTGCGATCGTCCCCTCCGCCTACAACGCAGGGGAGGGGGCCTCGGACCGATGGCTGAGGCAGCGCGGCACGTTGCCGCTCGATGAGTGGATCGAGTCGATCCCCTACGACGAGACCCGGCGCTATACGCGCCGAGTCATCCAGACCTGGGGAACCTACTCGTGGCTAGACGAAGGCCGCCTGCCCGCCCTAAGCGAGCGGCTCCCGAGAGCCCCGCGACGCTGACTCTAGGGGCCCACAGAGGCAGCAGCAGCGGCCGCGGCGTTGCCGCAAAAGTGCGTCGAATGGGTCGTGAGACCCAAGCGAGGCCGGACCTGGTCACAGGAGTTCCCCCCGCCACCGCGCCGCAAAAGTGCGTCGAATGGGTCGTGAGACCCAAGCGAGGCGGCCTCGGTTCCGAGCAGCCCGCGCAAGCTACCTTTTGTAGCTGAGCAGGCAGCGCAGGAAGCGAGGCCGCCTCGCGCCGGGTATCGCGACCCAGTCGATGCGCTTTTCACCAGTCGCCGTCGTCGTCCCAACCCCGGCCGCCGCCGTCGTCGCCGCCGGTGTCCTTCTCCTTGTCCTTGTTGTCCCACTTCTTGCGGCGCTTGGCTGCGCGGCCCTGGGGCTGCTCTTCGGGCTCCGGGGG
>JAFDCW010001034.1 GCA_019312705.1 Deltaproteobacteria bacterium | reverse complement strand
CGCGTCGCGGTCCTTCGTGGTTGAACAGGATGCCCGAGCAGGCGAACATGCCGTAGCTCTCGCGGTAGTTGATGGTGATCCAATGGCCATAGACCTTGGCCACGCCGTAAGGGCTGCGCGGGTGGAAGGGGGTCAACTCGTTCTGCGGCACCTCGCGCACCTTGCCGAACATTTCGCTCGAGGCCGCCTGGTAGAAGCGGATTTTCGGGTCGACGAGACGAACGGCGTCCAGAATTCGGGTGACGCCCAGGGCCGTGACCTCGCCGGTGAAGACCGGCTGACTCCAGGAGGCCTTCACGAAGCTCTGGGCGGCCAGGTTGTAGACTTCCTGGGGTCGATGCTCGCGCAATAGGTGGATGAGCGAGACCTCGTCGAGCAGGTCGCCGGGCACGAGGGTGAGGCGATCTTGGATGTGCCGAATGCGGTCGAAGCGGATGGTGCTGGTGCGGCGCACCATGCCGACCACTTCGTAGCCCTGCTCGAGCAGGAACTCGGCCAGGTGTGATCCGTCCTGACCGGTGATGCCGGTGATGAGTGCTTTGCGCATGTGATTGTCCGTTGCTTGGGTTTCAGGAAGCGTGGGCGGTTCGGCTCAGCGACTCGCCCTCGCTCGTGTGTTCGCGGGCCCGCCATTCGGCCAGGACCGCGTCGATACTCTGATTGAAGTTGATTGTAGTTGTCCAACCCAACTCGGCCCGGGCCCGCCCGGAATCACAGCAGATGGCCGGGATCTCGTTGGGGCGCAGACGATCCAGATCCGTTTCCACCTCGATATCGACCGTGGCGCGCTCGCGCAGGGCATCGACGATGGCCGAGATGGGGCGGGCCTGGCCAGAGCCCAGATTATAGACTGCGCCGGAGCGACCCCGCTCGGCCAGCAGTCGATATGCGCGCACGATGTCCCGGACATCCGAGAAGTCGCGTTGGGCATCGAGATTGCCGACGGAGAGCCGCGGCGCTTGCCGACCGGCCTCGATGCGAGCGATCTGGCGGGCGAAGGCCGGCAAAACGAAGCGTAGGTCCTGGCCCGGTCCGATGTGGTTGAACGGCCGTGCCCGCACGAGGTCCAGTCCGTGAGAGCGCGTGTACTGCCATGCCACCATGTCCTGGGCGGCCTTGCTGGTGGCGTAGGCGTTGATTGGCGCCAAGGTTGCCCGCTCGTCGATGGGATCGGAGCCGGTTTCCGGGGCGCCGTAGACCTCACAGCTGGTGACGACCAGGATGCGGGATCGGCTGCCGGCCAACGCTTCGAGCAGGTTGATCTGCATACGAACATTGGCCTCGAAGCTCCCCCATGGGTCGCGCCGCGCGGCCGGCACGAAGGCCTGGCCGGCCAGGTGGAATACCCGGTCTGGGGCGACCTGGTCGATGGCCCGGCGCGTCGCAATCGGGTCTCTCAGGTCGAGTTCTAACGTGCGGACCGTGCCGCCCTCCCGCTGCTCGATGCCGGGCTGGGCACTCGGCGGTGCCTCGCCCTGGCGGCGGCGTGTACCCCAGACCTGCCAGTCGGTCTCTCTCAGCAGTTCGTTCGCCAGGTGGCCGCCGGCGAAGCCGCCGTAGCCGGTGATGAGTGCACGCAAGATCGCTTCGGTCTCTTTGGTCCCGTGGACCGACTCGGCCGAGGCCGCGGTGAGCCCCGCAGCTCCGGCTGCCACCCGGCCTGAGGCTGCGGCGGGCGGGCGCTAGAGAGTCCGGATTCTAACGGACGGACAGGGCAAAGGCAAAGGATTCGAGTCCGCTGTCGCAGACGAGAATTCGACGCGTGAAACATCGCATCGGTGCCATATCTGCGTCTTCGGGACCGGTGCTGCATACTGTCGGGAGAGAATTCGCGCGGTGAGTTACGGGGCTTCCGAGCCCAGCAGATCATTCCGCGACGGGGTATGGGGTGGCGGTGGAGTCGCGACCGTCGAACCCAGTACTTCCTCTGCGACTGCATCGGTTATTCTTTGATGACCCGGTTGGGCCGTGGATACACCGGGTGCAGCCGGTGCGGACGTTTCGGACCGGCTCCGGCAGGGAGCGAGCGAGGGCGATGGATCTATCGAGCGAGGGGCGGGCGCTCTACGAGGCTTGCCGCTCGGG
>JAFDCW010001033.1 GCA_019312705.1 Deltaproteobacteria bacterium | reverse complement strand
GCGCGTCCGATAGCGGCGGAGGACCGCCAAGGGACCGCGAAAAAAGAATACGCTCGTGAAGGCGAGGCCGGCGACCACCCCCCAGTGAATCGTCTGCCTGCCCGCAATCAGGAATCCCAGGCCGGCGAAGATGAGCCCGATCAGCGCTAGGATGATGCCGAGCTCGACACCATTGCGAACGCCGCTTCCTTCGAGCGCGACCGTGCCGGGGGTAGCCATCGCCGCCGATGGTAACCGACGCGCCCCACGCCCAGACGACAGAGCTTGGCAACAAGAGGACGATTGCCTTGCGCCAGCATTGCGTTAAGGTGGCGCGCCCGAGGGCGGGTAGCTCAGCGGTAGAGCAGCTGTCTTACACACAGCGGGTCGCAGGTTCGAAACCTGTCCCGCCCACCATTTCCCTTTGCATTTCTTCACTTGACCCGAGCGGCGACCGGACCAATACACTGACGGTCACTTACTGACCGCCGGTCAGTGAGCGATTTCAGGGTCTGCCATGGGTACCAGCGAAAGACGCGTGCGCGAAAAAGCCGAGCGGCGGGAAGCTATCGTCGCTGCGGCGGAGGTGGTTTTTGTCCGGGACGGCTACGTGGCCTCGACCATGGGCCTCATCGCCAATGAGGCCGAGGGCAGCAAGGGCACCCTCTATCTCTACTTCGAGTCGAAGGACGACCTTCGCAGCGCCATCGCCGAGCGCTGGGTGGGGCGCCTCGTCGATCGACTTCTCCCGAAGCTCGAGGTTGCGAAGAACGGCATCGACGGGGTCGCCGCCGTCCTCGAGGCCTATGACGAGCACTTCGCCGTCACTCCCCGCCACTGCCGCATGACCATCTCCTGGCTCGCGGGAGACGGCCCTCCGGGTGACACCCGATCAGTCGAGGGGCACCGACGCCGGGTGGGCGAGCTCGTCGCGCTGGTGGTCGGGCAGCTCGTCCGAGGCCAGGAAGACGGAACCGTTCGCAAGGACGTAGACCCCTCCATCGTCGCCATGGAGCTCTGGGGCAGCTTCCTCGGGGTGCAGCTCGTTCTCCAGAACCGCGAGCACGTCGAGGCCCGGTCGTCGATGTCGATCGCCTGGGACCAGCTGCCCCGGACCTTTCGGCAGATCAAGCTCGATGGCCTGCGCCCTCAGCCCGCCAACCCCAGCGAGCACAAACGATGAACCATTCGTTCCTCGTCGCGATGCCCGCCTTCGCCCTCCTCGCCGGCTGTCTGCCGTACAACCCAGTCGAGAGCGCGGCTCCGCCCCTTTCGATACCCGACGCCTTCACCGCCGGCGACGAAGTCATCGCCGAAGGTGATTCGAATATCGGCGTCGAACCGTGGTGGCAAGCGTTTGGCGACCCGACCCTGAACGCCCTCGAAGAACGCGCCCTCGGGGACAGCTTCCAGCTCCGCGCCGGATGGGCGCGCCTCTCCCAGGCGCGTGCGGTCGCCGAACAGGCCGGCGCGCCGCGATGGCCGACCGTAGGCATCCAGTTGTCCGCCGGCCGCCAGCGCCAGGTATTCGGTAGCGCCGGAGTACAGGAGTTCTCGTCGTTCTCGGCGTCCGTACCGGTGAGCTATGAGATCGACCTCTTCAATCGGATCGGCGCGACAGCCACCGCCGCCGAGCTCGACGCCCGAGCGACCCGCGATGATGTCGAGGCCCTCGCCATCTCGATCAGCGCTGAGGTCGCCGAGGCGTATTTCAACCTCGTCGAGATTCGCCAGCGGACCACCCTCCTCGAGACCCAGCTCGCGTCGAACGACACGTTTGCGGAGCTCACTTCGCTGCGCTTCCAGACGGGGCAGGCGTCCGCCCTCGATGTCTACCAGCAGCAAGCCACCGTCCAGGGCACCCGAGCCCGCATCGCACTCCTCGACGCCGAAGTCCGGATCGCCGAGAACCGCCTCCGGGCAATCGTCGGGGTAGCGCCGGGGGGAACCATCACGGCGGGGCCCCAGGAGCTCCCGGACCTCGGCGAGCTGCCCTCCCCGGGCCTACCGTCGACCCTGCTGATGCGCCGCCCTGACGTTCGGTCCGCCCAGCGTCGTGTCTCAGCCGCCGACTACCGGGTCGGAGCCGCCATCGCAGACCGCTTC
>JAFDCW010001032.1 GCA_019312705.1 Deltaproteobacteria bacterium | reverse complement strand
GGTCTTCCGAGATGTTTTCCACGCCCTCGGCTACTGCAGCGTCGGTCCGGGATCAACCGCCCCAAAGCGCTCTTCGTGGCGTGCGATGGTCTCGCCGAGAACTGCGTGGAAGCGCTTCGCGTGGGAGGGGGAGAGCAAGACGCGGGAGAGCAGCCAGCCGTTCTGGCCCTGGACGAAGGCGTAGTCGAGGACAAACGCGTCGTGGGTGCTGCCGACCTGAGCGACGTTGGCGAAGCGACCCTTGGCGACCTCGTCTTCGGCCTTGATCGAGAACGCGGGTTTCGGCGGGTGATTGTTTTCCATGGCGGGCTGTTACCACTCGCTGGGCCCGATGGCAGGGGGAATCACCCTTTGACGTCGATGTCCCCGGGGCCGTCGGTTTCGGTGTCGTGGGGATAGGCGTCGTCCACGGGCGGGAGTCGGCCGAAGAGAAAGCCGCCGGCGACGGTGAGGAGCAGGGAAAGGGCGATGACCCAGACGCCAGCTAGGGGTTCGATTTCGACGGAGGTGCCGAGCTGCACGCTCATCTGATCGGCGCCGTTCTGAATGCGATGGAGAGTTACCCCGAGGCTGCCGGCGCCGAGGAGGGCCATCGCCGGGATGACCACTCGGGCCGCGCGCATGGTGCGGGGGCTCCGTCGCCGATAGAGGATACTCATGAGACCGAAGGCGAGGGCCGGGATGAGGAAGAGGTTGGGCGCAACGCGACTCGCGACGTCCATACCCGTCGAGGTGATGGCGTCGGTTGCGCTCGAGGTCTGGACCGTTGTCCCCGGGGGGGGCGTTGTCTTCGGCGGTCCGCGGCAGCTTGTCGAAGGCGACGAGGGCGAGTTCGTGGTCCGGGCAGACCTCTTCACCCTCGTAGCACTCGCGGCAGAAGGGACAGAAGAGTAGGGGAGCGTCGTCGTCGGCCATGAGCGGGGCACGGGGGGCGCAGTGGGGCGCCTCGGCGAGGGTGGTCATAACATGAGGACACGCTGCGGGCGCCCAGGTTCCCGAACTCGCTCAACGAAAACGCCCCGCGCCGAGGTGGCGCGGGGCGAGGGTTGTCCGGGGCTGTGGTCTGGACTTAGTTGCCGCTGGTGAACATGAACGGGTAGGTGACCGAGACCACCCCGCCGTTTTCGGGCTGCGGGAAAGGCCACCGGCGCACGGCGCTCGCCACACAGGTCGACACTTCGCTGCTGCCGAGGTTGGTTCGGCCGGAGAGCACCTGCGAGCCCTGGACGGCACCGGAGCCGGAGATGATGAACTGCACCGTGACGCGGCCCTCGAGGTCCGGCTGGCTGATGAGTTCCTGCTCGTAGCAGTGGCGGACCTCGTTGCGGTGGCGGTGGATGACCCGGCGGATGGCCTCTGAGGAGAGCGCGCCGAGGGTCTCGGGGCGCCCCGGGATCAGGCGGGGGACACGGTTTGCCGGCCGGCGATTCTGGAGCGCGACGCTGTCGCCATAGCCGTCTCCGCAGTCGTCGCCGGTGCATCCGGCGCCGCGGCCGATGGTGCCGAGGCGGTCGAGGCCGTAGGTGCCCCGGCCGTCGCCGCCGCCGCCGTGGCCGGTACCGGTGAGACCGAGGCCGTTGAAGCCGAAGTTGTTGCCGATGTTGTCACCCATGATGGCGCCGAGGGCGCTGTACTCGTCTCGGCCTACGGCCGTCGCTCGACCGAAGGGGTCGGTGGGCTGGTTGAGGGCGCCGCTCAGCGAGGAGAGCACGCCGAGGATGCCGGAGCGCTCGACGGTCTCGGTGCTGATGCGGTCGGCCATGTGCACGTCTTCGTTGTCGGCGGGGCCTTCGATGCCGGACCGGTCGCCGGTGACCGGGCTCTCTTCGTCACCCATCTGCCCTTCGTCGTCGGCGGCGCGTTGGCCGTCTCCGCCCTCGTCTCCGGCCTGCTCATCGATCCACTCGGCCTCGGGCTCGTCCATGAGCTCTTCGGCGGTGACCAGGTAATCGACGAGGCGCGAGTCGGTGCGGATATCCTGGATGCCGGCGATGGCACCCGCCGGGGGCAGGAAGTAGGTCATCGCGAGCATCGTCGCGAAGAAGGCGAGGGCGCCCCCGATGTATCGCAGCGGCGTGCGGTCCATCGTCGCGACGATCTGGCCGAGGCCCATGCCAACGCGCTTGCCGGCGGCCGTCGGCCGGACGACGAAGGTGAAGCCGTCGTGTTCGACGTTGGCGACGGCCCCGGCGGGGAGCGCGTAGCACCGAGCGCCCTGCACCTCCGTCGACGGGGAGAGCAGGCCGGCGTCTTCGAGTTCGGCGAGGCGCCGGGTTTGGTCATTGATGGTGACGATGAGGTCGGCGCCCTCCGGCACGACGACCTCGGGACCCGAGGGGCCCGCGAGGACCACCGGCAGGCTATGGTAGCCGAGGGTCTCGGCGCCGATGAGCCAATCCGGGGCGCCGCCGCTCTGGCCTTCTTCACCCACATAGAAGGGCTGCGATGGCGAGAGGTGGGCGACGTGCAGGGGCGAGTCGCCCCACATCACCACCACCTCGACGGCCTCTTCGGCGCGCTCCACCTCTCGGGCGAGTACCGCGGGGCCGCTGGCCACCATCCTGTAGGTCGTCTTGGTCTCGGTCGTCATCGTCAATCCCTCTCTCTCGCTCGTTAGGCGCAGAACTCCATTGGACGGCGCGGATATCGCGCTGCCTTGGTCAGAGAGGGGAGCCCCGGGGGACCGTCACCGGTTGCCCCTCGCGAGGCCCTCCGGATTGTCGTTTCGGCGCTGCCGCCCGCTCTGTTCACCCCGTCTGACAGCGGCCGAGCACATCGGTTCCCAAAAAAAAAAAAAGAAAAAGTTCCCGGCAGAATCGGCCGAGATTCGCGGGACATCCGCGGGACAATC
>JAFDCW010000013.1 GCA_019312705.1 Deltaproteobacteria bacterium | reverse complement strand
CCCCCGTGCTCGCCCTCGAGGTGACACCAAGCGCAAACGCTCAGGACATTGCCGCCCTCGTCGCCGCCCCCAGCGGACCGGTACTTCACATGATGCAGCGTCACATCCCGTCGACTGCACACCGGACACGCGCAGCGGTACCCGTCACGACGATAGATCTCCTCCCACTTGTCGCTCTTGCCCAAGGTAGGCCCCCACACCCACCAAAACGTCCGGCAGATGTACGACAGAAACTCGCCGGGCAGCTCCGAGCCCGCAAACGCCACCTCCGCCATGCGGAACTGCACAAACACGTCCTCGGGAACCCGAAACGAAACCTCCCGCCGCCCCGTCGCCCCCGCGGTCTCCGGAAACTGGTGACACATCCGGACCCCTTTGTCCGTAAGCGCCTTCTTCACCATCTCCCCGCTCAGCATCGTGATCTCGAGCTCGAAGAACGCCGCGACCTCCTCGTCGCCCGGCGGCAACGCCGCCCCTGCCCGCGCCCCGCCCTCGAGCCGCCGCTGCGTCTCCACCAACTCGACCTCCTCGCGCAGATGCTTGTACGTCCGCCGCGACGCCCGCTCGAGCCACGCCCCGACCGTGTGCGGTACCGCAACCCGGGCGACCAGCATCGCCGCCTCCTGGTCGACCCGGCCCCCCCGCAGCGCCTCGCCGATCTCCGGCAACCGCTCCGCCTCCCGCGCCAGCTTCATCTTCAGAAACGCCGCGCTCCGCCCCAGCCCCAGCCGCTCCCGCACGTAGTGATCGAAGCTCGCGTAGCCCAGCAGCGAATGCCCCCCGGCCCGCCGAAACCGCTCCAGCCCGCCCCCGAGCCACGCGTCCGCGTTGTCGAGCCCCGCGCACAGCTGCCGAAGCTCCGCGTCGAGAGCCACCGGGCCCGTCGGCAACGGCCAGTCGTCCACGCTCCCGTTTCCGTCGCCGTTCCCGCTCCCGTTCCCGTTCCCGTTCCCGCTCCCGTTCCCGTTTCCGTTGCCGCTTGCCAGCCGGGATCGTTGCCGCGGCGGCGGGGTTGTTGACTTGCCTCCGGGCTGCGCCCGGACGCGTCCACTAGTCTGTACCCGTGCAGCTCCACGGACTTCGACAGCGAAGCCATGCACGGCTACAGCCGAGTTCCCGTTCCGCATCGCCGCCTCAGCCAGCTCCTCCATGCGCTCCCGCGCCGCCGTCTGCTCCCGACGACGCCCCATCAAGCGCCCGCACTCATCGGCCACCGACTCGATCATCGGGTCGACCCCCGCGTTCTGCATCGTCGACATCGCCTCCGCCAACACCGGCTCAATCCACCCGTTCCCGAGGTCATGCCCCTCGAGGTGCGCCACGATCCGCCGCGTCACTTCCGCGTCCCACAGCGTGCCCACCTCGACCTGCCGCACCACCGTGCACATGCGCAGCCCGTCTTCGTCTTCTTCGGCCGACTCCCGCTGAAGCTCGCAGTCCGCCAGCAGCGCCGTCATCTCGCGCACCGTGCACTGCCGCGCCGCCGCCAGCATGATCTCCTCATCCTCCGGCGTCGCGTGCCGCCCGAGCAGCCCCGCCATCTTCCACGTGATCTGCCCGCGCCCGAGCGCCCCCTCGCACGCCGGCAACTCCCCCAGCTGCTTCGCGACCCGCCGCGACTCATGCAGCCACGCCCCGCTTCGCCCGAGCCGCTCGTGCGCATACCCGCCCACCGACGAGAACCCGAGCTCCCGATGCCCGGACTGCGTCAGCAACAAGTCCGCCGCCTGCCCCACCCGAAGCCGCCGGCGCCCGTGCCCCCGAGCCAGCTCCGCGTTCGCGACGTCGAGCGCCTCGATGTCGACCTCGGGCCGGCAATCCAGCTCCCGTCGACTGACGTCGCCGTTCGCCTTCTTGCCGACCGCCGCCGTCTGCACGTCCAATGCAGCGGCACTCTGCCGCCCTGTCTCTCTCAGTGTGCCCACAGGTCGCCCCCCAACGAACGTCTCGTGATTATCTAGGTATTCTAGCACGAGACTGAACACATGCACAGGTTATTACAAAGAGTTCACCTCGCGTCGTGGGCCCCCGGCCCGCGACAGAGCGGACGCGAAGCGGCCGCGCGGCCCACCCACGTTGCTGGTCGCCATCACGCCACCGCGGGCGTACCCGGCACCCCTCGCCGAAGGGCCCACCCCCCAATAGCCAGCCAAACCATGTTGCCGGACGGAACCACCGCGTCGGTGCGTTCACGGACGCTATATGACGTTGGCAGGTCGCACGGCGCCTGGGTTTCGCCGCGGCCAAAGAGCGGGGCGAGGTCGAAGTCGGGCGGCGACGATACGGTCATGGGAGGAAGCCTACGCCGATTGCCGCTTGGGCGAACAACAGCGCCCGTCTGCGTGCTTCCGCCCCCGATCCAGGGATTGATGCGGACGGTCTCCCCTGCAATCTCATCGATTGCGGCCCCTCCCTGACCCTGAGCGGATTCCCGAACGCCAATACCTTGGCGCTGGCGGAGGAGTTCGCCGCCAAGAGCGGCCGCCGGGGCGAGCCGCTCCCCCGACCTACCCCCACGACTCCGCGTCCTCGACCTCCATGTCGGTCCGCAGGTGCCACTTGCCTTCGAGGCGCACGGCCTTCACCTTCGCCGACCGGGCACCCGCGGCGCGGAGCTTTCGCTGAAGCTCCCGCCCCGCTCGCCGGGCGGCCTTCGCCTCGGGGTCGTTGGTGGGTTTCGCCGCGGCGCGTCGAACGCGATCCGTCGCTTCGTTGAGGCGGCGCACAGAAATACGGTCGAGGGGCGTGCGGCCGATGATGGGGTTCTCGTCGACGAGGGCCGACGCCCGGTCCTCGGCGGGGGTCGCCGCGACGAAGCGAGTGAGGGCGTAGGCTTTGGCGAAGCCGATCCGCTGGGCCTTGGCTTTGGGGTAGTGGTCGACGACGGCGATGAGCTTGTAGGCGGTGGCGGGGCTCATGAGGCCGCGTTTTTTGAGGAGATCGCGGAAGTTCTTGTGGCCGGCAGATTCGTAGAGGGCCGGCCGGGAGAGCTCTTTGAGCGCCACCCCGATGCGGTAGAAGTCCTCGGAGATGCGCGCCTGGCGCTTCGAGATCTCGACTATCAGTCGCTCCGCCTGCTTCTTGTTCTTGGCGACCACGGGGCGCATCTCGCGGCCGAGGGCGCGGAGGTTGTTGGTATTGATGCGGCGTTTCGTCGAGGCGCGGGCCATGGGGAGCTCCCGGGTTCGGAGTACACACGTATGGACTCCGTCCATACGTAGCGTCCGAGTCTACACGTGTGGACTCGGTCCATACGTATGGACGAAGTCGTCTACACGTATGGACTCGGACCGCGGGGGCTAACTCGACCTCGATGCTGCGCGTCGCCGCGGCGCGGGCCCCGCGCCCCCCATTGCACCCCTTTCACCACCCCCTCATCCTCCCCCCATGCCGCGCCCTCGCTCCTACACATCCGACCTCAGCCACTTCCTCGACCCAGATGGCCATCTCGTCGGTGGCCCCGCTGCCAAGATGGCCAGTTACCTCGCGCTCATCGTCGAAGCGGGCTCCGTCCTGGAGGTCGGCCAGGGGGAGGCCGGAGCGATGCCGTGTTCGAACCCCTCCCGCCGGAAGCGTTGCCGCGGATTTGTCGGCGTCGCCCGGTCGGCCGCCGACTGCATCGAGTGGGAGTGCTTCAAGTGCCTTGAAAACGGCACCATCCGGGGCTGGCGCCACACCCTATTCGACCTCGGCTCCTCCGCGCCGATGGAGAGGACCGACGGCACGGTCGAGGCCGCCGTCTTCTATGAGGAACTCTGGGCCATGCGCCGCCTCACCCTCGGCCTGATCGAGCCGGCCCTCCGCGCGCTCCTCGTCCGCGCGCTGGCCTTCCGTGACGGCTACGTCCTCTTCGAGGCCGACTACGACCAACTCGAAGGCCTCGCCGACGCCGCCGCCGAGGCCACAGGCGACGCCCGCGGTCTCGACCGCCGCTTCCTCGACCGCTTCTCCGCTCGCATGGACGCCTTCCGCACCACCCTCCCCCTCTTCACCCAGCCCCACCCCTTCGACGTGGACCCCGGCGACGACGCCGCCGACGACGGGAGCTTCGCCCCTGAAGTCGTGGCGCTGGCGGAGGAGTTCGCCGCCAAGAGCGGCCGTGGGGTCGCGTCCAGCGAAGACTTGTTGGAGGCCGAGGCGGCCTACCTCGAGGGCCGGCGCCCGCTGCTGCACTGAGCCTTCGAGTCACAAGGCGGCGCTCGCGCTCTGCCCGGGTCTTGCCGAGTCTCTGTTCCTCGCGGGCGAGTTGTTGTTCGCGGATCTGGCTCGCCCTGCGCTGCGCGCTGGACCGGTCAGTCCCGCACCTTGGCTAGCTTGGTTTCGACCTCGTGCATCTCCGCTTCGGACGCCGCTTCGTCCAAGGCGACGCGGATCTTCGACTCGGCGGCGGCCTCGGCCGCGACGCGGATGCGTGGTCGGTTCTCCGGCTCTTCGCGCAGCATGTGCGCTGCAGCCGCACGCGCCGTCGGCTCGACGGATGGGTCTTCGAGCACATCCCACAACTGCTCGGGTGTGAAAGTGTTGTCCCGATAGGCGGGATCCGCGATCCGTCGAAGAGCATCGAGCCACTCCTGGCGGCTCCTTCCGCCACGGGCCAGGGGACCGCTACGCAAAGGCCGCCTCGCCTGCGCCTCGTAGGCACGGAGGGCCGTGGCGATCGTATCTCTGAGTGCCTCGCAGTGCTTGCCTCGTTTCTTGCCGAGAAACCCGGGGACGAGCCGAACCACGCGATCGTCGTCCAGGGTCAGCTCGACCGCTCGACTCGCCCAAAACGACACTCCGATCTCGACCTTGCGGAGGCGACGGAATGGAATGAACGTCGGGAGGGTGCGCCCGATCGAAATCCCCTCGGCCCCGATGCGAATTCCGTTGCGCGACGCGATCGGCTGCATGAACAGCCAAAGCATTCCTGCGCCGAGTGCCAATTTAAGCCACCACGGCTCGATTTCCCATTGCTGAAACGCGCCGATCGCCCCGATGAGGACTATCCAGTACAACGTCCAGAACGGCGAGGAGACGGTTCCTCGGGGGATCAGCTGCGCCGGTGGGCTCGGCGCATCGGGCTCGGACGAGGTCATGCGCAGGCAGCATCGCAGATCGCGTGACCTGCGGGGGTCAGACGTGTGTCGGAGATCACTGGGTTGCACTCCTTGTAGTTGCCGCGGTGCCGTTCGCCGCCAACTACCGCAAGGACGTCAGAACGACGACGCCGTAGCCGCCATCTGAGAGCGTGAGCTCTCGGGTCGCGATGGCGCCGCCAGCCTCGATGCGAAACATGTGCTGGCCGGCCGGCACGCGGACCCGGCCGACGGTCAGGCGCGCCGGCAGCATGCTCCAGCTTCGCGTATCCGGGGTGTCGACCGCATTCATAGCGACCTGCGTGCCGATGCTCGCGATGGCCCCGGCCGTGCCCCCGCCAGCAGCGACCCGGGCGATCTGGCCGGCGGCGACGCGGGTGATCATGCGCATGATGGCCGAGGCCATCACCTGGCCCTTGATGGCATCGTAGGCGCGGCGCGCCTCCACTTCGAGGGCGAGGGCGTCTTCGAGGGGCAGCGGATTGCCGTCCATCGTGACCCGGGCCGGACCCCAGGTCTCAGTCGTCTCGCCCAGGGTCGGGTAGTTCACGTAGGTGACGAGGCCCTGGGCCGCGAGGTTGCGCGCCGCCGAGAGGTTGCTGATCGCGAGGAAGGGCGCGGCGAAAACCAGGGCGCGGCCGATGTTGATCCGGAGGGCGACCTTCGGCGCGATGCGGCCGTGATTGATGATCACGAGCACGTCGGCGCCGGGGCCCGGGGAGCAGTCCTCGGGCTCGCACGGCGGCATCTGCCCCAGAAGGGTGGTCAACGCCGGGCTGCGATAGCTGGTGCGCCCCGAGAGACGCTGAATGGGCTCGGCGAGGCTCTGGTAGGACTGCCGCCGGAGCGCCTCGTCGTACCAGCGCATCGCTTCGTCGGCGTTGCCGCTCATCTCGAAGATGAACCCCGCGAGGTAGCTCGATGCGCCGAGGAAGGCGGCGGCCTCACCCTCCGACTCGGAGATGTAGCGCTGCATCACGCCCAGGCGTCGGGCCTCGACCCGGGCGCCGTTGAGATCGTCGCGGCCGAGATAGTTCACCATGTTCATGGTGTTGATCATCAGCTTCTCGTACGCCGGGGCTGCGTAGTCACCGGTGTCATCGGTGAAGAGGTAGCGAGCGATGTCGGCGCCGCCGCTCGCGCTGAAGTCGAGCATCTGGACCTCGCGGTCGGAGATCTCGAGGTCCCGGGACGAGTGCGGGTAGTCCTCGAGCATCTGCAGGACCATCGCCCGGTCCATGAGCGCGATGGCCGTGTCTCCGGTCGTATCCTCGGGGACCCCAGAGGCATCGGCGACACCGAGGTTCTCGTTGAGCCCGTCGAGGGCGAGCTGGGGTTGGCCGATGTCGAGGGCGTGGCGGGCATCCCGCGTGGTATCGGAATACCCGCCGCCGCAGCCCACCAGAGCCAGGACTAGGAGCGCAGCTCTCACTGCTGGACGATCGCCTTGGTGACGTTGGCTTCGGACTGGAAGACGATCTCACTGGTGGAGACGTTCAGAATCCGGAGGAAGAGAAAGTACTGAACGCGGCGCTGGTCGTCGGCTCGCTCGTCCGCGGAATAGACCTTGCCGTCGACGACGAATTGCACGCCGAGCTGCTGACCCCAGGTCGCGATGTGGCTCTGGTCGTAGGCCGAGCCTTGCTGACGCCGAACCTGGTCCATGAGCTCAGGCTGGCTCTCGAGGCTGATGACTCGAACCCCGCCGACGTTGACCAACTCCGACTCGACTCGCGTGATCATCGCGTTGAGCACCGAATCGATGTGCTCCGAGGTCTCGTTGTGGAAGGGAAGCACGGTGAGGACCGGGGGCTCTTCGAGGGCACGCCACCTTTGAACCGCGGCCGAGGCACGCATCTCGGTCATCACCTCTTCGTACATCTGGTCGAGGTCCCGGCGGTCGAGGCCGGTGCTGAAGGCTGCGTCGTCGAGGCCGTCGACATCACCACCGCGCACCACGGTGCCGGAGCTGCTGCCGCCGCAACCCGCGGCTACCAGGAAGAGAGCGCATGCAAGAGTGGACAAGGTCGTGCGGATCATTTCGATTCCTCGGTAGGGGTCGGTGTTTCGTCGGCCGGCGAAGCGACCGGGGTGGCGGGGGTAGGCGGAGAGACGAGCAGGTCGGGGAGACCGTCCGCGAGCGTTCCCTCGGGAGCGGCCGCTAGAGCATCAGCGTCGATGGGTAGGTAGCGGAGGCTGCCCGAGAGCTGGCGCGCGGTCTCGTCGAGGACCTCGAGGAGCCCATCGAGGTCGCCGACGGCGCATCCACAGCTGCCGACCGCGGCGCGCACGCCGTGCACAAAAGTGAACGCCGGGCGAAGGAGGTCGTCGTCGGCCGCGAGGCGCGCCGCCGTGGCCACCGCCGCGCACGAACCGGCCAGAGCTTCGACCCGAGGGACCAGAGGACCGACCGCGATGGTGTCTTCGGCGCCGCCCACGAGGAGCCGCGGGGAGCCCAGAACCTCGGCGACCTCGGCGACGCGCGCCGCGGGCACGTCGCGGGCCACGTCGAGGTAGACGATGCCCCGGGCGGCTTCGTCCTCGTGGGCCCACAGGCGCACGTCGTCGGTCGCTATGCCGTCGACGAAGGCGCGGTCGCGTTCGAGACGCACGACCGCGCTCGCGACGTCGATTGGCGCGCCCTGAGCACTCGTGACCCGGGCCTCAGGCAGCCGGGCGAAGCTCGAATCTTCCGCTTCGGAGCTGAGCGAGAGGGTGGGCGTCGCGAGGTCTCGGAGGCGCCCCTGGCAGGCGAGCAAGCTCTCGGTGGGCGGTGCGGACGCCGAGTCCGGGTGCCTCACCCAGAGCTCCGCGACGACGACGAACTCACTCTCGATGCCGTCCGGGCTGCGTCCCGATGTTCGCGCGCGAATCGAGATGAAGCTCTCTTCGGTGGTTCCCGCGGGCAGGACGACACGGCTATGGCCGTGGGCGCTGCCCTCGCCCGAGATGGTCCACCCGTTGTCGAGGTCCTGCCGGGGCATTTCGAGGGTGCCGAGCAACGCGACCTCGGCCGTCTCTCCATCGTGGGAAACGAGAGTCGAGCGCAGCTCACCGTCGATGTCCGCCGCGGCGATGCCGTGCAGGCCCCAGGGATGGCTCCAACTCTCGCCCACGTCGACGCCGTGTCCCGCGAACGCTCCGCCGGCTTGAATCAAGTCGTCGAGGACCGCAGCGTGAATCTCGGCGTCCGCGTCGTCGCGGGCCCCGTGCACCGTGGGTTGACCGAGCAGGCGGCCCTCACCGTCGAGGATGAAACGAAGCTCCACGCCGGCCATGCGGGTGAGCGCCCCGAGGTGACCTGCCTCGACCACGGGACGGCCGTTCTCGGTGACCTCCGCCGACTCGACCTCGAAAGAGACACGGCGGGTATCGCCCCGGACCTCGAGCACGCGGCCCGCGCCGCGGATCTTCACCGCGAGCAGACCGGTTGGGCTCTGGCGCAGGATGTCGGCCTCGAGGGCGCCGATCTGGCCGGCCGCCGGGGCGTACCGAAGCGTGTGGGCACCCCCAGAGCAACCGGAGGACAGCGCTGCCCAGCCGAGGAGGCCAATGCATAGGGTGGTCAATCGGCTGCACATCGCGGCGGAAGCTTCGATCATCGACCGGGTCAATTCAACCGGACACGCCATCTCGCCGGGGCGACCTGTGTGCTCCGAACCGGAGGTGGGTACATGCGTTCGATTTCAGTAATCGAGCATGCGGAAATTGGGCGGGCCCGTCTCCTCGTCGCCCATGGCGGGGCTTTCGGGCTCGCTCATGTCCTGGCCGTCGTTCGGGCCGAGCATGCCGCGACGACGCTCGCGCCTCGCCGCACGCCGGCGGGCCTCGAGCTCGGTCGGGGTCGGCCCAGCGGCCCCGTCGGCCGACGCCTCGCGAGGCAGCGCCTCGACCACGTACACGGCAGACCCGGTCGCCACGTGAGTCACGCGCCACCTCTGGCGGTCCGGGTGGCTCACCTCGATCACGTGGGGTCCCTGGTCACGGACTATTACGAGGTGGTGCGACGTGACGACTCCATCGAGGCGAATCGTCCCCCCCGGGGGCACGTTCTCGAGACGCACGTCGTCGGTGATCGTCGGAACCTCGAGCGCCACGGCAGCGGAAAGCGGGCGGGTCTCGGAAGCCTCGTCTCCGGTGTTCAACGTCAGCACGGCGACGAGTGCCAAAAGAACCATCCCCGCACCGACCAGAACTGCCAACATCCGATGTCGTTTGGCGACGCCAGCCGCGCGAGCGTCCGCGGCCACACTGCGGGACTCCATGTGATAGCGGGTGACGCTCTTGGCGAGCGCGGTGATCTCCGCCTGGTCACGGGGGTCAGGAGGTATGACGCTGCGGACGACCCTGAACCGTGAGGTCACGTCGCCGCCCTTCCCGAGGTCCCCGTCCTCGCCGATTTCTACCAGGGCCTCGAACATCTCGTCGGTCGTCTGGTAGCGCCCGTCCCGGCTCGGGCACATGGCCCGAGCGATGACCTGGGACAGGGGCTCGGGGACCCAAGGGGCGACCGAGTGGGCGGGAGGCACCCCCCCGACCGCGATGAGATTCAGAAGCTCCGTGAGCTCTTCGGCCTCGAAGGGCAAGCGTCCGGCGACTGCTTCGTAGAGGATGACTCCCACGCTATAGATGTCGGTGCGGGTGTCGACGTCCGTCCGCCCCCGAACCTGCTCCGGGGACATGTACTCGGGCGTGCCCACGAGCATGCCGGCCTCTCGGTCATACACGGACGTGCGGGCGCCCGAAGGATCGATACTGAGGGAGATCCCGAAGTCCAATATCTTCGGCAGGTGCCCGTCCCCGTCCTGGACGAGAAAGATGTTCTCCGGCTTGAGGTCACTGTGAACGATCGCCGCTCGATGCACCGCACCGAGGCCGCGGAGGATCAAGGCCCCGAGCTCGATCACCTCCATCGGCGAGATGACGACGTCGGTCTCGAGGCGCCTGGCGAGGGAGAGCCCCCGGAGCAACTCCATGACCATGTAGGGCGTGGCGTCGTCGGTCGTGCCGAAATCGACGATGGAAATCACGTGCTGGTGTTGGACGGCGGCGCTGATCTTCGCTTCTCGTAGGAAACGGGCGATTAAGTCCGCTTTTTCGCCGGTGCCGACGGGGAAAAGCAGTTTGACCGCAACCCGGCGTTCGAGGGTTTCGTCCCAAGCCTCGAAGACCTGGGCCGCGCCACCTTCGCCGAGGGACTTGCCCAAGCGATAGCGACCCCCCACGATGTCTCCTGCACCGAGCACTTGCTTGATGATATGGCGGATTCGTGAAGAAGGTAGCCCACATTGCAGGCGTTTTTGTTTTAGCGGCGAGTTTCGTCGCCTTTCTCACCGCGGAAGCCGAGGCCCAGAGCGCCGACGGCGGTGATACTGCCGACTCGCGGGACACCGATACGAGGCGGACCCCAGGGACGGATGTCGCCCTCGCGCGCCGCCTCTTCGAGCAAGGCATCGAGTTCGTCGACCAAGAAGACTGGGACCAGGCGGCCGATAGGTTCCAACGCTCCCTCATCCTTCGCCCTTCACCCATCGTCGCCTACAACCTCGGCTCAGCCCTGGTCGAGCTCGAGCGCCTCGTCGAAGCGTCGGAAGCGTTCCGCCACGCGATCCACGCGGCCGGGACGCCCCCCGAACTCAGCGACGCCGCCCGCGAATCCCTCGCCGAAATCGAAGGCCGCATCGCAATCCTGACGGTCGAAGTTCGGGGAGACCTCGACGGCGTGCAATTCTTCGTCGGCGACCGGCCTCTGCCGCCCGAGGCCATCGGCGTCGGCGCCCCCATCGACCCCGGGTCGCGAAATGTTCGGGCGGTACGCGATGGTTCCGAGATTGCCAGCGCCCAGGTCGAGATCGCCGAGGGCGGCCACGAGTCAGTCACCCTCGACCTGCCCGCACGGGAAGTGCTCGCGGAGAGCCTGCTCGCCGGGGGGCCCGGGTCGGCAGCCGATGACGAAGGCGGCGGGGTTTTGTCGAGCCCGTGGTTCTGGGTGGGCGTCGGCGCGGTGGTGGCCGGCGCAGTAGCCCTGATCCTCGCCCTGACCCTCGGTGGACAGAGCGATACGGACCCGGTCCCCGGCAACCTCACTCCCGGCGTCGTGGAGTTCTGAATGGTCCGCCTCATCCCAGCTTCGGCGCTCGCAATCGCCCTGGTCTTCATCACCGGCTGTTCTTCGGAGCCCGCGCGCACGGAAATCATCGTCGCCGTCGATACGGACCTGAGCGTTCCCGACGAGCTCGATGGAGTACGCATCGACATGGTCGGCCCCGGGGGCCAGGTCCGACGCACCATGGGCCCCGTCCCGACCGTGGAGTCTCTTCCCGCGACCGTCGGCATGATCCACGGGATCGGGCCCCTCGGGCCAGTTCAGGTCACTGTCGTCGGGGTCGCCGGCGGCCGAGACATCATCCAGCGCCGGGCCACGGTCTCGTTCGTCGAGGGCCGCACCTTGGTGCTTTGGGTGCATCTCCCTCGTGAATGCCTGGACGTTCGCTGTACGCCAACAGAGACGTGCGCGCCGGGCGGTTGCCGCGCGATCGACGTCGACGCGACGGAGCTCGTGGACTGGACCGGCTCGATAGACCGCCTCGACGCGAGCACGCAGGCGGATTCGTCGACGGACGGCGGAATGGACGCTGGCGACGCGTGCGCGCCCAAGACCGAAGAGTGCAACGGGCGCGACGACGACTGCGACGGCGACACGGACGAGGACTTCGATACGATGACCGACATCGCGAACTGCGGGGCCTGCGGCAATGGGTGCCCGGTCTCGCCGCCGAACGCCGCGTCCGAGTGCAGCGCCGGGACCTGTGCTCTCGCGTGTGACCCGGGCTTCGCGGACTGCGACGGGGACGCCAGCACGGGATGCGAGGCGCTGCTGTCCACGCCGAGCACCTGCGGCGCCTGCGCGATCGCCTGCACCGCCGCGTCGCCGCTCTGCCAGGGCGACGCCGCCTCCGATTACTCCTGCGTATCGTCCTGCGCCGCCGGGTTTACCGAGTGCGGCTCGCTCTGCACCGACGTGCAAACCGACGCACAAAACTGCGGTGACTGCGAAGACGTCTGCGCCGTCGGCTCCCACGCCGCCGCAACCTGCGAGGCCGGCTCTTGCGCCATGGCGTGTGACCCCGACTTCGGCGACTGCGATGGAGTCCCCGACACGGGGTGCGAGGCATCGCTGACCGACGTCGCTCACTGCGGCGCCTGCGGGGTGGTCTGCGAAATCCCGAGCGCTATCGAGTCCTGCGCGACGGGCGCCTGCACGCTAGCCCGTTGTGAGGTCGGGTTTGGCGATTGCGACGCGGATGCCGCCACCGGCTGCGAGACCGATGTCACCTCGTCGATCACGGACTGCGGCACCTGCGGCACGGTGTGCTCGGCCGCACCGAGGAGCGCTCCCCTCTGCGAGATGGGCGCCTGCGCCCTGGTGTGCGACCCCGGGTTCGGTGACTGCGATGGCAACCCGATGAACGGCTGCGAGAGCCTGCTCTCGGGCGCCGCTACCTGCGGCAGTTGCGGCATCTCGTGCCTCGATCCCACGCCCATCTGCGAGGGCTCGCCGGCCCCCGGGTTCACCTGCGCCGCGAGCTGCGCTGCCCCGAGCGTCATCTGCGGAACGGTCTGCACCAGCACGGAGGCCGACGCACAAAACTGCGGCGCCTGCGAGATGGTTTGCCCTGCGGCTGCCCAGGCGAGCCCGATGTGCGCCGGCGACGCGTGCGGCATCGCCTGCGACCCAGGCTTCGGCGACTGCAACGCGTCGGCGGCCGACGGGTGCGAGGTCACCTTGACGACGACGTCTGACTGCGGAGCCTGCGGAGCGACCTGCGCACCAACCCACGGGACCGGGGTCTGCTTCGCTGGCGCCTGCACCTTGGGGTCCTGCGATGCCGATTGGCTCAATTGTGATGGAGACCCGGCAAACGGCTGCGAGACGCGGTCGAGCATGGACAACTGCGAAGCCTGCGACGACGTCTGCCCGACGAGTGCCGCCAATACGGAGTCCCTATCTTGTACGGCGGGCACGTGCAGCCTCGTCTGCTCCAACCGATACGGCAACTGCAACCATCTGCCCCTCGATGGATGCGAGGTGGAGCTTCGGACCGTGACCAACTGCGGCGCCTGCGGAAACTCATGCGTGCTGCTCCACGCGACCGCGACGAGGTGCATCGGGAACGGGACCTGCAAGATAGACTCCTGCGACTCCGGATTCGCTGACTGCGACGGAAGCGTGACCAACGGGTGCGAGACCGACGTCGGTTCAGGGTCATGCCCCTGAACCGAGGCGATTCAGCGTGACCCGATTGCGGCTCTTGCGGCAACAATTGCAGCGGCGGGATGCAATGCTGCCGCGGCGTGTGTACTTCAGGACCATGCCCCTGAACCGAGGCGATTCAGCATGACCCGATTGCGCTACCTCGACAAAGCCCAGGTGAAGAACCTCATGACGTCGGACGTCGTGACGCTGTCCCACAGCCAGAGCGTGCCCCTCGCCGAGGCGGTGATGAAACTCAAACGGGTCCGGCACCTTCCCGTGGTGAGCCCCGAAGGCGCCCTCGTCGGCCTGGTCACCCACCGCGATCTCCTGCGAGCGAAGCTCAGCAACCTGACGGGCCTCACCGAGGACGAGCGCACGGACCACGAGCTCAGAATCCCGGTCTCTTCGATCATGCGGACCGACGTCTGGACCATCGGCCCGAACACCGTCGCGACGAAGGCCGCCAACATGCTGCGGGATCATTCCTACGGCTGTTTGCCGGTGGTCGAAGGCGGGAAGCTGGTGGGCATCCTCACGGAAGCCGACTTTGTCGACGCGGTCGTGGTCGGCGAGAGGGAGGACGAGCTGCCGGCGCCGACGGTGTCCGACGCCATGACGCCCAATCCGCTGACCATGTCGTTGCCTGCGACCATCGGCGACGCTCGAGCTCTGATGGAGGAGCACGGCATCCGGCACCTTCCCCTCGCCCAGGACGGCGAGTTGGTGGGCCTGGTCTCCGACCGGGACCTGCACATCGCCGATACGATCGCCGGCGGCGCCGAGAACGTCGCCCTCGGCCTCATCGGCACCGACCCGCCCTACGTCGTCGACGCCGAGGCGCCCTTCCATGCGGTCTTGAACGAGATGTCCGACGGCCGGCGGGGTTCAGCGATGGTCGTCGAAGACGGCAAGCTGGTGGGCATCGTGACGACCATCGACGCCTGCCGGTACCTGGCCGAGTGGCTGCGTGCGAACTACCCGCAAGGTTGACCGATGGGCGGGAGGCTCATGTTTTGCTTCGCGCTCGGCGGACTGGTCGGCGGACTCTTCGGCGGGTGCAGCGGCGGCGGAGACTCCGGCGGCCTCGCGACGGATAGGCCGGCGACCGCGGCGAGGTCGGTGCACGGGCGACCTCAGAGCCCCGAATCCGCAATGGCGGACGAAGAACCGAGGTCGGAAGCCCCCGCTCCCGCGGAGTTGCCCGGAGAACCGCCGGCTCCCCTGGCCCGGGCCCTGGTGAAGCTCATCGTCCTCGGGGACTACCCGCGGCATACTCTCGACGCTATCGAGGCCGCGCTGCGAAGCGAACTCGAGGTCGAGGTCGAGCGCATCGAAGACGTTCCGCTGCCCCGGGAGGCGTACTACCCGCCGCGGCGCCGGTACCGAGCCGACCGCTTGCTGACCTTCCTCAACGGCCACCTCGAAGGCGAACCCGCGACGACTCGGGTCCTCGGCCTCACCGCCGTCGACATCTCCACCACCAAGGGCCGTCACCGGGACTGGGGCGTCTTCGGCCTCGGCGAGCTCGGCGGCCGGTCCTGCGTCGTCTCGAGCTATCGGCTCTCGGAGCGCGGCCGGCGCAGTGACGAGCTCGTGACCTTTCGCGTCGTGACCACCGCCGTGCACGAAGTCGGCCATACCCTCGGCCTCGAGCACTGCACCGACCCCTTGGGCGTCATGCGCGACGCCGAAGGCAGCATCCGCACCGTCGATACGAGCGACGGGCACCTCGGCCCGTATTGCCGTAGACGGATCGAAGAGACTGCACCGCGGGTTTTGCCGTATCGGCCCTGATTGTTTACCGGGTGAGCAAGACCGGGCACGGCGCGTGGTGCAGAACCGCCTGGCTGACGCTGCCGAGGACCAGCTCTCGCACTTCGCTGCGCCCGCGGCTTCCCATCACGACCATGTCGTGGCCCTGCTCCTTGGCGTAGGCGCAGATCTCGATCGCCGGATGCCCGATGGCGACGTACTCGGCGATCGCCACTTCACCGTCCCCGACGGTGGCGCTGATCGCCGAGAGGGCCCGCTCGAAGCTACCGCCGGCGACCTGTTCCTTCACCTTCGCGATGTTGTCTGTGGCTTCGAGGCCCATCAAGGCGGCCGTCGGAGCGTCGTAGATATAGACGAGCTCGAGGGTCGCCCGGGCGTCCTTCGCCAAACCCGCGGCAAACGCGGCTGCGGCGTTGGCCCCCTTCGAACCGTCGACCGGTACCATAATGCGTTTCATCGTCGCGCCTCCTGCGATAGAAGTACGCGCGCCGCGGCCCTGGACAAGGGCGGTCAACCGGGGGCGAGGACCGCCGCCCCGGCGAAGTCGATTCCCGTCACGATGCCCACCAGTGCCGGGGCCCCCTCGGCCGAAGCGTGGTCCCCGGTGACGAGCACGCGCGCTACCGGAAGGAACCCGTGAGCGTGAGCGCGTCGGTCGGCACGAGAGGCAGCGGTAGAGCGACCGAAGCGCGGTCTTCGCCGACCTCCCACCGGGGGGCGCCAGCCGGCCAGGCGGCGACGATCTTCCAGGCGAATTTCGCGGCGAGGGGAAGCGCTATTGGCTCGCGGCTCTCCCAGAGCGGATAGCGGTCGCCATCGGTGCCGAGCTCGATGCCGCCGTGGCCAAAGCCCCATTCGCCGAGGGCCACGTGGTCGCCGCGGATGAAGGCGGACTCTCCGTACTGCGTCCGGACCTCGACCGAAAACGATACGGGCTGAGTCGGCCACCCGGGCATCGTGGTGATGGCCTGGCGGACCTCTGGGTAGGAGGGTTCGCCGTCGGCGGCGCTCTGGTCGGCGTAGCGCGAAAGCACGCGCAGCCACTGGGCGAGGTACCGTCGTCCGGTCCGGCCACCGTCGAGGGCCGCCGTGTCGATGAAGAGCTGACTCTCGTAGTTCCGCGCAACCCGGGTCGCTGACCCGAGGCCGGAGAAGGTCCAGTTGGCGGCGTCCGTGACGACCCGGGGGCTCGTCAGACCGAAGATGCCGACCTTGTGATGCATCGCGGTGTATTCGGTCCGGCGGTTCGTCGCTTCGTAGACGTGCACCCCCTGAGCACGCAGCTCGTCTTCGGTACGGTCGTTCCGGTAGAGCGGGTTGCCGTTGGCGTCGACGCCGTCGGATTGTTTGCGGTCCGTGATCACGTAGACCGGTACGCCAGCTCTCACCTTGTCACCGAGTAGGTCGACCAGTGACCGGGACGCGCCCGGCGCATCGATATCGCGCAGGGAGAAGACCATCAGCAGGATCAACTCGTTTTCTTCGGCGACCCACTGGAGCAGTCGCTCGCCGGCCCGTGGGCCGTTCGCCGCCGGCGTGAAGAGCACGTTGACGGCGGCGGTGTCGTCCCAACGGTTGTCGATCCTGAGGTTCCGCAAAATCGCATCGTAGGCGCCGCGGTATCGCTGGATCAGTTCGGGGTCGCGGATCAGGTGAACCGTCTCTTCGTTGAGCAACGCGTTGTCGCCGGGGTTCATGCTGCCGGTGATGGCGGCCTCGAAACCGGGGGCGTCGAAGAGGCGCGTCTTGAAGTGCATCAAGCCCGAGTGATGGATGCCGACGAGGTCGACGGTGCTTCGCGTCGCGTCGGTCAGGTCGCGGGCGTCGGCTTCGAACTCGAAACCGCGAGCGATCAGCACCTCGTCCGCCTGGTTCCAGGTGCGCGCCGGGTCGAGCTGGGCGTCGTCGATGAGCACCTGGATGTCCACCCCTGCGTCGTGGGCGTCCGCGAGGGCGGCGACGATCTGGGGGTTTCGGAGGTTGTAGACCGCATAGCGAATCCGATAGGGGTTGGCCCCCTCGTCGTAGCGCTCGGGGTCGGCGCCCCGGGCTTCACGCACACGCTCGATCAGGGCGAGCTCGGTGGTGGCGACGGGATCGTCGGGGGCGAAGAGGGCAGCAAAAGGCTCATCGAAGGAGGCGCCGACGGGGAGGGGCCCGAAGGCGGGCACCTCGACGCCGTCCGCCTTGCCGTCGAGGATCGCCGAAGGGCCGTAGACGTCTTCGTCGGGGGTGTCCGGTGCTTCCGAACAGGCGGCCAGAGGAATGGCTAGCGCCAGGACCGCGAGCAGGGGGGTCGCCAGATTTTTCAGGGGGGTCCGCATGTACATCTCTCGGTGACCGCACTCTAGCCCATTCGCTATGGGCGTGCCGGCGCCGTCGGTTTGCCCGGGGCACCGGGGGGTTGTACGTCCTGGTCGCCCTAGTACTCCCCTTTTTGCGCGCTTCTCTTCATGATTCGCCTCGCATCACCGCTCTTCGTCCTGGTCTGCTTGGCCGCGGCGTGCTCGTCGAACTTGGACAGGCCGGTCGACGGAGGGGCCCCGACGGATGCGGGCGGCGAAACGGACACCGGAAGTGATCCCGGTGACGCGGGAGACGCCGGAGACGCCGGAGACACCGGGACCACGATGGACGGGGGGCTCCCCCGAGCGCCCTGGGGTGCCGTCTCCCTGAACCTGCACTGCCTCGAAACAGGCGGAACGGCTTTCACCACCAACGAAGAACGCTTCGCCGCAATCGCCGATCGCGCCGTTTCCGGAGGAGCGCGCGTGCTGCTGCTCCAGGAGGCCTGCAACGACGGCGCGGTCTCTGCGCTCGACGTCCTCGAACGCGCCCTCGAAGCGGCGAGCGGACGCGAGTGGCACGGAAGCTTCGCGTTCGCTCACGTCGCGTGGGAGGGCACGCCTCAGGAAGCAGACGAGGGAGTCGCCATGCTCGCGGACGTGCCGTTGAGCGACGTTCGTGTGCTCGAACACGGCGCTTTGGGATCGCTCCGGAGGGTCATGCTCTCGGCGGCCCTCGGTGGCGACCTCACGGGGCTTCGCGTGGGGACGTTTCACCTCGACCACGCGGACGAGGCGGTGCGCCGCCTGCAAGCACGAGAGCTGGCGGTGGCCGGCCTCGTGCATGGGGGCTCGGCCAGCGTGCTTCTCGGCGGCGACCTCAACGACCGGGAGGGCAGCGCTGCGTACACGGCCCTCGGTGAAGCGGGATACGTGGATACGAGCTCCGCCCTCCGCGGCACCCGAATCGACCACGTCTTCGTCCACCGGGGGGCAGGCATCGGCGCTACATCGGCGGAGCTGGTCTTCGACGGAACGGGCGAACG
>JAFDCW010001031.1 GCA_019312705.1 Deltaproteobacteria bacterium | reverse complement strand
CCGCCCGGAAGCGAGTCTCGACAGGTCTGACCGACCAACGTGCAGTCCCGACAGTCTTCACCCTCGGCACCACATTGGGTGTCACTGCGACCGAGGATCCCCTCACACGTCGCCCCGTCAAAGCAGCCGAAGCAACAGGCGCCTGCGCGGCATCCACCGCTGAGGCCGGCCCCGATAGTACATCGCTCGCCGCCATCGAGGGGCATACACGCCCCCCCGATGCACTGACCGCAGCCAGGCGCCGTACCATCATCACACGCCATGCCCTCGACGGATGCAACGCACGATTGGGTCTCGGGCTCGTCCGCGCGCTGGCACGTTCGCTCGGCGCACTGCCAGTGCGTGACGGTGCGAGACCTCGTGCCTTCGCCGGAACAAAACGGCACACCGGGAACGCAAGACCCGTAGGGCGAGGCTACGTCCGCGGGACAATCGGACCGGAAGGTGCAACCGCCATCCGGGAGCGCGCTATCGACGGGGCCAGTATCGGGCCCGGCATCGATCGAGGGAGTCATCGGTACACAACCCAGCGCGATATCGCAGCGCTCATCCGATGCCCACCGGTCATCGCGCGGCTCCCAGAGACAGGCGACCCCCGTGCCTACCGGCTGCACACATGGGGGCACGCTGGCCGAGCAGTCCCCCGGCTCCGTGCACGCGGGGTCCCCGCAGCGGTCGGCGTCGATGTCGACGTGACAATCGAGGGGCACGCAACGGCCTCCTGCGCACTTCTGCTCCTCCGGACACTCGAAATCAGCACAGTCTCTGCCGATGACGACCCGGAGCCCGAAGTCCGTCACCAGCGTCAGTATGGTCAGGTCGGTCTGAAGCACCTCCCCCGCCGCGTCGCGAAGCACGACCTCTACGCGCTGAGTGCGCGCCGCGAGCCCTTCATATTCTGCGATGCGCACGCCTTCGATGAAGTCGTACCGACCGGTCGCCGGGGTCGCCTGCGGTGGTCCGTCGTCGACCGTGGTCTCGACGGACACGAACTCCACCCCCGGCACGAAATCCGTGCGCAGCTCCACGGTGAGCCTGATGCCATCGCCCGCGCAACTGGTGAGCAGGAAGAGCGCGAAAAACAACGTAACGAAGCTCATCGGAGCGCGCACGAGACAAAGATAGCGCATCGGACGCTCGAAGGCCCGGCGCGTCCCCGGTCCCGGGGGGACCGCGAGGAACCTCTCCCGGGGGTTCGACGGGCGACCGCAACCTCGCAAACCGGTCCTATGGTGACGTGGCGTTCGCCCTCGCCGACGGCCCGCCGGCCGCGTAGTGCCGTGCTATCGTGGGGCGCCGATGAGTTGGGAAAAGGTCGAGGCGTGGCCCGGTGAGGCCGCCGGGCACGGAGCCTTTCGCGGTCAGGCGGTGCCCGTCGTCGCCAAGCGCGGCGCGCCGGGTCCGCGAGAGCGCCTGCGGCTCTTCTGGCGGTCGACCCCCGAGTACAGCGCTCACCGATACCCGCGACGCGTCGCCCTCACGCGTGACCACATCTACGTCGACCGCTTCGACGGGGAGCGAACGAGGGCGCCCCTCGGCGCTCTTTGCGGACGCCGTCTCGACCGCGGCTTCATCGTCTTCGGCCTCGCGGACGGAGAGGATCTCGCGCTCCTGCCGCGCCACGGATGCAGAGTCGAGCAAGGGCTCGAGGCGCAGCGGCGCGGCGTGCAGATGCCCGAGCCGGTGGTGACCTCGGCGGGACTCATGGCCTGGCCCGCCGTCGCCGCCGTCTGCGTGGTCCTGGCTTACGGCTTCGGTTCCGACGAAGGCTACCAATCGATGCTGGAGCACCTCTACGCGGGCGCCATGCTCTCCGACGCGGCGCTCGTGGCATACCTAGTCATCGCGCTCCTTCTGTTCGCGGCCGCGGCGATCCTGGTCTTCCCTGTGCGATTGCGCGTGGACGCCGTCGGTGCACACCGAGTCCGCGGACTATTCCCGTGGCTGCACTCCCTCGAGGCCCCGGAGGAATTTCATGCAGTGCTCATCCGGTGGGTACGCAACCAGAAGCATAGGGGAATCGTATCCCTCGCCGTCTCGCTCCAGCGCAGCGGGGGGGGGCGCCCCCTCACAGTAGACTACATAAGGT
>JAFDCW010001030.1 GCA_019312705.1 Deltaproteobacteria bacterium | reverse complement strand
GCCTCTGCGCAGCGCTCGGCGCTGCGCAGCGCGATGGCGAGGTTGAGGTGCATCTGCCAGTTGGCCTCGAATCGGTCGATGGCTTCGCCGAGCAAGATGATCGTCTCCTCGTAACGGCGCGCGTTGTTCAGCGTAACGGCGAGGTTGTTAATCAAGCCCGGGTCGCTCGCGTTGACCCGGAGTCCCCGACGGTAGGTATCCATGGCTTGCTCGTCGTTGCCGCTTCGGCGATAGGCAAGGCCGAGATTGCCCCAGCTCGAGGCGTCTGAGGGGTCGAGCTCGACGGCACGGGCGAGGGGCGCGACGGCGGCGCTCCACTGGCGGAGCCTGAGGTGCAGGGCGCCCTTCATCGCCCACCCGTAGGCATGGTCCGGCTGGAGGCGAGTTGCGGCATTGAAGCAACCGAGGGCGGGGCGCAGCCTGCCGAGCTCGCGATAGAGGCTCCCCGCGGTCAAGTGGGCAGCCGCGTAGTTCGGCCGGGCCCGAATGGCCGCCTGGGCCTCGGCAAGAGCCTCCTCGAAGCGCCCGGCCCGCTTGAACAAGATCGCTTGCTGGTGGTGGTCCTGGGCCTCATCGGCGTGGGCCACCGACGTGACGAAGTCGGCTCCGGTGATGGACATCGCGCCGACGAGGGCGATGAGCGACGCGATTCGAATCGGACTCACTGGGCGGCTCCTTGAAAACGCCGACAGCCTACCACGGGCCGCAGGTCAGCTGGGCTGGTGAGTGGGGCGCATCAGGACGTCGTGGATCTGAGCATGTTTCGGGGCGGAGAGCGCATACTCGATCGCCCCGGCGACGTCGTCGGCGTCGAGGACCTTGAAGCGGCCGTAGGCCTCGAGGGCCGCCTCGTGGCTCTGGTGATAGTGCTCGGCAAACTCGGTCTCGGTGAACCCGGGGCTGATGGAGGTGACGCGGATGGCGCTGCCGAGGGCGCGCAGCTCCTGTCGGAGGCCCTCGGTTAGCGAGCGCACGGCGTACTTTGTCGCCGAGTAGACGCCGCTCCCGGTCGGCACCCGGTGCGCGGCCATCGACGACACGTGCACCACGTGGCCGTCGTCGCCCCGCTCTCGCATGTCGGCGACCGCCTCCCGGGTGGCGATACTGAGGGCGAGCACGTTTACCTCGAGCATCTCGCGCCACTGCTCCGTATCGCCGCTCACGAGGGGCGCCGCGTGACCAAGGCCCGCGTTGTTCACCAGCACGTCGACGCCGCCCCACCGCGCACGGATGGACTCGAAGAGGTGGACGATGGCCTGGCTGTCACGGAGATCGACGGGGTGCGACTCCATCACGCCCCCGGCGTTGGTGGCCTCCTGGCAGAGAGCCTGGAGGCGCCCGGCCCGGCGCGCACACACCGCGACCTTCATGCCCGCGGCGGCCAAGCGCAACGCCGTCGCCGCGCCGATCCCGCTCGAGGCGCCGGTCACCAAGGCGACCTTCCCGTTCCATTTCTCCATGCCCATGGAGGCCGAGGGTAACGATCGAGCAGCCGCCGGGGAAGCCCCCGAGAGATCGCAGGTTCACGCCGTCAGTGCGTCACGACATCAGCGCGGCGTGACGTCAACGCTTCCCGGGGTTCGGAGTCACCTCCGGCGCCGCGGCCCCCCGCTCCGCCGGCCCGCGCTCCTGGTACTTCTTCCCGAGGGCCCGCTGCACCGCCGTCGCCGTGCGCCATCCCAGGTACCCCATGTTGAAAGGCACCGCATGAGCCGGATCGAAGACCGGGTTCTTCAGGCCGGCGTGCTGCACCAAAACGAGGACCTGCTCGGCGACGCTCGTCGGACAGCCGTTGAAACGCACGTAGGCGGCGTCTTCTGACACGTGCAGCTTGCGGGTGACCGTCGCGAGCTTGATGAAGACGTCATCGTGCTTGGCGCGGTGGGGGTCCGACGCGCTGCGATCGCGGTACTCGCTCTGGACGTCGACCTGGTGGCCGAAGAGCTGCCCTTTCCAACTCGCGCAGTCGCCGATGAAGATGACCCGCTCTCCGGGAGCCGCGTCGATAGGCCCTTCGTAGGCGCCGAAGATGATGTGCGTTCGCGGGATCTGCTCGTCGCAGGTCGAGTCGAAGCGCCGGAGGATCTTGA
>JAFDCW010000012.1 GCA_019312705.1 Deltaproteobacteria bacterium | reverse complement strand
AGGTTCCGAGAACTCCGAGAACTCCGGGGACTCGGCGGGCGCTAACGACTCGGAGGGCAGAGAGGGCACCGAGGACTCGGAGGCAGGCGATACCACAGGCGATGGCGACGACGCCGACGACGGCGATGAGTCGGCGAGCGCAGCGGTCGACGCGGACCCGGCGGCGCCGCGCCCCGTGCCGCCGACCTGGACCATCTGCTCACCGGACGCAGCTCGGGTGAGCCTGGCCGCGGTCGAGGTCGTGTCGGACGCTCGGCGCGAGGTCGCCATCGGGTGCGGCCCCCGGGTTCACGTCTACGCCTTTGGGCACGGCGAAACGGAGCCGGTGCGGGTCGCTACGTTGGACGCGAGCCCCACCGGTGCGAGCGCCGCCATGATCCCACTCTTCGCGGGGCCTCTCGGGAGCATGGACGTCGACGGGGACGGCCTCGGGGACCTGGTCGCGCCATTCTTCGGGGTGACCGTCGACGGCGACCCGCGGGGTGGCGCCCTCTTCCTCATCCGTCGCGACGCGATGGGCTCCTTCGAGGCGCCCGTGCACCTGGCGCCCATCTCCGCGACGAGCATCGCCCTCGCTCAGCTCGACGGGAACCCGGGCTTCGAGATCCTCGCGGCAAACCGGGGCAGCGACTTCGCCCGACGGGCCAGCGAGGTGTGGGTCTTCAACGGTGGTCCGTCACCGACCCGAGCGGTCGTCCTGCGCGCCGGCGTCGGCGACGTGAACATCGCCGTCGCCGACCTCGACCGTGACGGCGAGGAGGACGCCATCATCAGCGCCGCAGGCACGGACGTCGTGCGCATCCACTTCGGGGACGGCACGTCCCACTTCCCGCGAACCGAGGAGATCACCATGGCCTCGGTCGCGGAGCTCGTCAGCGGCGACCTCGACGGCGACGGTGACGAAGACGTCGTCATCCGCGCCAACGGGCTGCACCTCGTGGCCGCTGGGCCCGTCGAGTCGATCGCCGCGCGGCAGATCGTCGCACCGGCCACGATTCATCAAATCGCGCTCCGGGACATCGACGGCGACCGTAGGCGCGACATCGTAGGTATCGACGGGCAGCGCCTGGTCTGGCTGCGTCAGCAGGACGACGCCCGGACATTCACCGAAGAGACCCTAGTGAACATCGAGGGCGCCGCCCTCCAGAGCTTCGTCCTCGCCGACATCGACGGCGACGATACGACCGACCTCATCGCCATCGGCCGCGCGCCTGCGCCCGGCTCTCCGTGGTCCTTGGTCATCGTCCCCAATGTCCGCGAGGCCGAGAGCCTGGTCTTCGCCGCCGCCGAGGCCACTGAGCCGAGCGACGCCCCCCTGACCCTCCGCGTGCCCTTGCGCTGACGAGTTCGGCTTTTTTGTCCAAGGCGTCGCCCGGCGGCGGGTTCGTATCTTCGAACGCATCACGGGGCCGATGCGATTCTCGAGGCGGCAGAGGGCTGGCTCACGGACGAGTTTCGTGAGGCCCTAGGCGCGCACCCAACAGCGCCCCCATCGAGGGTCATCGCATGAAGATCGTCTGCGCCAAGTGCAGCGCCAGGTACTCAATCGCCGACGACAAGGTGGCCGGCAGGGCCTTCAGGGTTCGGTGCAAGAGGTGCAGCGAACTCATCGTCTGCAGGCCGACGCCGGTCGCCGAGGACCGGGCGAGGACTGGGCAGCGCAATGAAAGCTCCGTGCTCTTTTCGCTCCAGAACCTCCGCGCCCTCGCGACCGGTCTTTCTACCGGAGGCTCTTCGGGGTCGCCGGCCACCGAGGTCGGTTCCCGCGCTCCAACCGGAGGCGTTTCGGGCGAAGCCTCGGGACTGATCGACATTCGTGCTCTCGCCAGCGCTGCCGATGCGAACCAGGAATCAGGCCTCGAGAGGGCCAGCCCGGAGAGCGTCGACGACCTGCTCAGGCTCGGCACGAGAGCGCCCCTCGGGGGAGGCCTCGGCAGCCCGGTCTTCCAGCCGGTTGTGCAGAGGAAACGGGACCGTGGCCTGCTCATCGCGGTCACCGCGGTCGGCGGCATCGTCGTCTTGGCGGCCGCGGCGATCATCGCGGTCCTGGTGACCGGGCCGTCCTCCGTGGTGGCTGCCACGGGCCCGTCGACGGGGACCGGCCCCATCGCGGCGGGCGAGCACACCCGGAGAGAGCCGGCGCCATCGGCGACCGGGGCCGAGGGGCGCGCGGTGCCGAACACCCTCGCCGCCCCAGCAGCCGCACCGGAAGGTGCCCACGGGGAGGACCGTGGTGAGGACCCGGCGCCCGACATCGCCGAAGAGCAAGGCGCTCCGGGCGGCGATGCCCGGCCTCGGGACGGACGCCGGAACCACAGCGACCGCAGTTCACGTCACGAGAGACGCCCGGAGAGGCGCCCGGATCGGCAGCCTGAGAGCGCACAGGTCGACGCCCGAGGGACCGGCGCCCAAACGCTCGACGAATTCATGAACCAGGCCGTGGGCAGGGAGGCCGCGCGCGCGCAGCCGCCGAGCACCCTCCCCGCGACTCCGTCTCGCGACAGCGTTCGCGCCGCCCTACGCTCGGTCCGCGAAGCCGCCGCCCGCTGCGGCGCCCGCAACGGACGCCACGGCGTCGCCAACACGACCATCACCGTCAGAGGCTCTACCGGCCGAGTTGCGAGCAGCCGCGTCACCGGCCAGTTCGCCGGCACCGCCACGGGCTCCTGCGTCGCTCGGGCCGTCCGCGGCGCCCACTTCCCGCACTTCCAGCAGACGACCTTCCAGGTCAGCGTCCCGTACCGAATCTAGTCGCGAGGGGGGACGGTATAAACTTTCTTACTTTCGCGAAGGCGAAAGTAAGAAAGTTGGCTCTTCTGGAATTCAGGTGGGTGAAAGCAGGGGCTCGGGCGTCATATCGAGGCCGAGGTGGAAGTAGATGGCCATTCGAAAGCGGTCTCGGTTGCGAAAGCCGCAGGCCATCTTCTTGACTCCTCTGGCTTACCGGATTTCGTCGAAATCACCCACCCGGTTCCCGGAAGAGCCAGAAAATTTATACCGTCCCCGAAATCGACCTTCAGTCTGCGGGAAATGCGATCGGCAGCTCTTCGCCCCGGGCCGCGAGGTCGGCTCGGACGCGGTCGGGGTAGTCGGAGATGAGGCCGTCGACGCCGAGATCATGGGCTTCGGCGATTTGCGCGGGGTCGTTCACGGTCCAGGGGATGACGCGGAGGCCGAGACCATGAGCTTCGCGGATGGTGTCGGCGGTGAGATCTTCGAAGCGCGGGGACCAGGTGTCACAACCCGCGGCGGCGACCAAGGCGGGCCACGAGCCGTCGTGATCTCCGAGGCTGCGCCCAGCGAACCAGGGGGTGGGGTCGTCCTCGGCGACCGTCAGGCAGGCGAGGGTCAAATCGTCGGAGGAATCGCCGCCTAGGGCACGAAGGGCGTCGAGGCAGGCGAAGTCGAATGACTGGAAGTTCACTCGGTTACGCACCGCGGCGGCGTCCACCACCGCGAGAGCCGCGCGGGCGAAGGTCTCGGGGTCGGCGGTTCGGTCCGGATGGATGGGAGAGCGCTTCAGCTCGAGGTTGTAGCGAGTGGTGCCGCCGCTCACCTCCTCGACAAAGGCGAAGACCGCGGCGAGGGTGGGGATGCGCGCCCCGTCGGCCGGCACCTGATCGGGGAAACGCATCGCGTACGCCGTGCCGGCTCGAATGCGTCCGACGTCCAGCTGGGAGAGGGCCTCGACGGAGAGCTGGCGCAGGGGCACGGCGGCGGTACCGTCGATGTACTCCCCATCGGGCCCCCGGGTGAGGTCGGCATTGAGGGTTTCGTCGTGGTGTACGACGACGACGCCGTCGGCGGTGAGGGCGAGATCTATCTCGAGGGTGGTCACCCCGATGGCGAGGGCGCGACGAAGGCCGACCAGCGTGTTTTCGGGCGCGTGACCTCGGGCGCCCCGGTGCCCCTGAAGATCGAAGGCGCGCCCTCCCCGGCGGGGCGCAGCGACGGCTGAAGCTCGGTCACCACTCGCCGCAGCCGTGCCTGCTTGGGGCTGTGGCGGCGTCGCACCGCATCCAGCCACGACCGACAGAGCGAATCCGAGAGCAAAACCTGCGATGGAAGTGTCGTTGCCCATGGGAACCTCTACGCCGAGGCCGAGCCTGACGCATCTGCGGCGCGGTCGAAGGCCTCTTTGGCCTGGACCAACGCGGCCTTGGCCCGTTCGACGGAGACCTCGGCTTCCGACGGCACGCCGTCGGTCAGCGCGCTCCAGGCCCGCGCCGTGTTGCGCTCGAACGACGAGAACTGGCCGATCATCTCGGCGAAGTGCTCGAGGCCCATGTCGGCGATCATGCGCGTCCGGTGCAACAAGAACTCGGGCACCAGCTCCTCGAGCACGCGGTCGAGGCCCGCCTGGACCTCCGCGACTGAGTCCCCGAGACTGCCTGCGGGAAGCTTGTCGAGCTCTTGGCCGATCTTGTCCATCACCTCGCCGGGGCCGTCCCCGCTGGCGCTGACCTGGCCTTCGTGGGCCGATGCGTGGGCGAGCTTCTCGATGTGGCGACCGAGGAGCCCCCCGCCGACCATCATCAAAACGCCCACGCTGAACGGCATGGCCGCGGCGTCCCACCAGGAGCTGATGCGGTCCGCCGGGGTGACCACTCCATCGGGACCCGACCCGGCCCCCTCTTCGACGGGGGCGAGCTTGGCGCCGTAGCACGCGGAGATGACGACGCCGGCGACGAAGACCCAAAATGCGAGCTGCTTCATCACGCGCCTCCGCTCATGAGCTTGATCATCGTGAGCGTCAGGTTGGTCAAGGCTTCACCGATGATGAGCCCCGCCGCGAGGGGAACGACGACGTTACCGATGTAGCGGTAACCCTTGACCCGCTCGATGCCCATCGCGGTGAGGCAGCCGATGCCGTAGCCGAGGGTGATCTCGAAGGGCAGATACATCGCGAGGCCGACGAGCACGCCGAGGCCGCCGATGGGGAAGAGCGCCAGGCCGCCGCCGATGGCCGCGCCGGCGACGTACTTGTCGACCGGAGCATCGCCCTCGAGCACGCCGGTGATCATCTGCTGAAGCACCTCAGCCTGGGGCGCGGGCAGGCACCCGGGCAGGCGCTCGGCGCAGGCCGGGGACTCGGGGCCGAAGCCGTTCATGCCGCCGGGGCCGCCCTTCCAGAGCAGCAAGGTCACGCCGATGGCGATGGCCGGGCCAATCCAGGCCACGGCGAACTGCACCAACTGCTGCTTGCGCGGCACGCCGCCGATGAGGTGGCCGGTCTTGAGGTCGTGCATCATGTCGCCGCACTGGCCGGTGGCGATGCAGACCGCGACGCCGATGGTGACGGCGAGGATGACGTGGCCGCCGGTCAGGCCGAGCATCAGGGTGATGGCGATGAGAGCCAATCCCGAGAGCGGCGAGATGTCCGTCGCGCCGGTCGCCTGGGCGACGATGAGGCCGGCGAGGCCGAGCCAGAGGGTGGCCGCGATGGCGACGACGAAGACGGTGCCGATGGTCAGCTCACCGCCCCCCATCATGCCCTCGACGTAGGTGACGGCGAAGAGCGCGACGAAAGAGCCGACGAGGCCGACGACGAGGACCGTCGGGGAGAGCTCTTCGGAGGTGCCGCCGCCCTGCTTGGCGAGCTTGGCAGCCGACTGGAGGCTCTTGATGGCGCCGCGAAGGGCCGGGAAGGCCGCGACGACGCCGGCGAAGGCGCCTCCGATGAGGATGCCGATACCGACCGGGCGCAGCATCGAACCGTAGACCGCGCCGACGAGCTCTTCACCGCTCGCCTCGGGGGCCCAGCCCTGGCCGACGACGAAGGGGCCGATGACCCACCAGGCGAGCATGCCGCCGAGAGCGAAGGGCAGGCCGCCCTTGCCCGAGAGCAGGCCAGCGCCGAAGTTGGCCATCGAGAGCGAGAGCGCGGTGCCGCCGAGGGCGAGGCCCATTGCGCCGACCGGCTCCATGCCGGCGGCCTCCATGATCCAGTTGCCGATGGAGAGGGTCTCGGGGATGAGGCCGATGCTCCCGCTCGTCGAGAGGGTGAGCACGAGGGCGAAGGCGAAGCCGACGCCGAGGAGGATGGCCTTCTCGGAACCGGCGCCGGGGGACTTGAGGATGGTCGCGACCGCCACCCCGGACGGGAAACGCAGGCGCTCGATTTCGATGAGCTGCTTGCGCAAGGGGATGATGACCACGATGCCCATGAACGAGCCCGCGACCCCGGCGGCGATGATCGTCCAGACGTTGAACTGGCCCTCCATGCCGAGGAGCAGGAGCGCCGGGAAGGTGAACACCACGCCGCTCGAGGCGGTGTTGATACCCGACGCGATGGTCTGGTTGATGTTGTTCTCGACGATGCTGCCAGCGCCGGGGATCTTGAGGACCCCGCGGCCCACACCGCGCAGAAGCGCGAAGCCCATGATCGCCGCGACCGAAGAGCCGCTCAGGCCGAAGCCCAGTTTGAGTCCGATGTAGACGAAGCTCGCCGTCAGGATGACGCCCTGGAGAACCCCCAGGACCACCCCCGCGGTCGTTATTTCTCGGTAGACCGGTGCTGCCGCTGCCATGGCGACGCTGGGTACCGTGCTACGGCGCCCCTGGCAAGCAGGCCCTCAGGGACGCCAACGGCGGCCCAATATGATGGAGAGGGCCAGGCGAGGCCTTCTTCGGGCATAGAGGGACACTCTTCGGTCAGGGCGCGCCGGCCGCGAAGGCGGCGGCGAGTTCGGCCTCGACGGTCGAGTCATCGTAGCGAGCCTCGTACACCATCCGCATGCCGCGAGACATGATCAGGTTGTAGTCGTTCGTCGGCACGTCCAGCGTGGAGGCGAAGACGCCCGTTGAGTCGTAGAGGACGGGCATAGTGAAACCGTAACGCTCCCGCACCGCGGCACAGAGTTCCGCGTCAGGGGCGCCGTAGTCGGCGTTCGCTGCGATTACGATGTACGCCTCGAGGCCATCCGGCTGGTGGCGCTCGTAGAGCCTCTGGGCCGTCGGTGCAAAGGCGCGGCACGTCGGACACCACTCGGCATACTCGAAGACCCACGAGACCGGAGCCTCGCAGAGAGCGTGCAGGGTGTATTCCGTCCCGTCGCAATCGACGAGAGCTACGTTCGCGACGATGTCTCCGGCCTCGGTGCCGTAGGGTCCCACCGGGGGGCACGGAAGCGCGGCGGGCGAGGCGAGGCAGGCGCTGCCGTCGGGGGAGCAGACCTGCGTACCGACACACTCGCCGCATGTTCCGCCGCATCCGTCGTCACCGCACGCCTGCCCCCCGCATTCGGGAGTGCACGAATCCACCCCCGCATCCGCCGAGGGCGAGGAGTCCGGCGGGGCCGCCGGGCCAGAGTCCAACCCTCGCGCACCTGAATCGCCCACAGATGTGTCGCCGGTCCCTGGAGGCGGCCGGCTTTCTTCGTTACAGGCGGTAACGATCACAGGAAAAAGGACTAAAGCGAAGGTGGTGAAGATGATTCGAGTCATGGATCGGCGGCACACCTACGGGCGAAGTGCGCTCTGGTTACTGGTGATTTGTGTTCTCGGGGGGTCGTCCGGCTGCAATGACGGCCCCTCCGCGGTCGATTCCGCGATCTTCGATGGCGCCCTCGATGCCCCGGACACGAACCTGGGCAGCCAGGACACCGGCATGGACGGTACTACAGACGTTGGCGCCAGGGCGGATAGCGGTGCGAGCTGCGAGGGCACCTTGGTCGCCGAGGTGCACGGCACGATCGAGACCGAGAGCGGCGGCCCCATCGCCGGGGCCCGGCCCCAAGCCTGCATCCGAAGATCGCCGGGTCGAGCCCTCACTTGTCTCGAACCGCCAACCGCCGACGCCGCCGGAGTCTACATCATCGAGGTACCCGACGAATTTCAGTGCTGGGCGTCGGCGGCGCTCCGTATGCTGCTCCCTGAAGGTGGCTACGCCACCACGTACTGCGACCTCGACCCGAGCCCAACCGTCGACGGGGTCCTGACTCTCGCCGACGCACACGTCCTATACGCTACGCCCCCGGCGATCACCCGGCCCCCGATCGGCGACGCCACCGCCATGCGCACCGTCGTCTTCGACGATGGTCTCGAGATGGACATCGTACCCGATCGTCTCGGATTCGGGGTCGACTACGACGCGCTATCCGGCCGGCGAGTTCCCGTCGGCTCCGACGCTCCGTGTTTTGCCGCGGGCGCGGGCCTCGCGGGCCTCTACGGGTTCGGCGAGGAGGGAAGCGCCGATGGGGGAGGCGTCCCCGTTCGCATTCCGAACACCACGTCGATCCCCGCCGGCACCAGGGTCGAGCTGCTGCTCGTCGGTGGTCTCGCGACCGAGCTAGCAGATGGAACACCGGTCGAAGAGGCAGACCTCGTAGCCTATGGGACCGGCACGGTTTCGGCAGATGGCACGTTCGTCGAGAGCGACCCGGGCTCCGAGCTACCGTATTTCACCTGGCTTGGTTACCGCGTCGCGCCGTAACTCGGCCCGGAGAGTTCCTCGCAGCCCTGGACCGAAAAGGGGACGGTCCCCTTTTGGCGTTTCGCAACGACATCGGGGCAGCAAGGAGCACCTCCGCGCAGGTGAAGCCTGCGTTACCTCCCCGTACGAGCCCGCACGATGTGTGCCGACTCAGCGGCTGCGCCCGGCAAGCGAGCCTCGCTAGCTCAGGGGCGAAAGCGTCGGAGCGATCGGGAGAAGAGGGCCAGGAAGGACAGGAAGGACAGGAGGCCGGAGTAGAAAGGAACCGAACCCCCGGGCCCAGAACCAGGCGTCGAACAGCCGCACCCTCCGTCATCCTCGGGGACGGGCCCGGGGCCCGCGTCGAATCCGCTGTCGGGCCCCGCATCGACCCCAGCATCCGCGCCGGCGTCTATCGGCGGCTCGGGGCACGGCCCCGGGGACGCCCCGAGCGCCATCGTCACCTCGGCCATCGTCGTCGGGGTGCGGCCCCCCTCGTCGAGCCAGAGCTGGTACGAGATGGCGCCCCAGTTCGTGATGTCCGGGTCCGCGCTGTCTGGGGTGTTGTCCCGGAGGAACTCGATGTACTCGCGGGTCGTCGACTGGAAGAGCAGGCGCACGCGAAGCGCAAGCTCGCCCTCCCCGCACGCAGTGATCTCATAGGACGTCTCGTCCCAGTGACGGTAACCCCCGGCGCCGTCGCCGTAGTCGCGGCCGACGGGGGCCATGTCGAGCTCCGGCGGCGCCGTGAAGCCCTCCGGGGGGATGCGAGTATCCCGGAGGACCGTATCGTTGAGGGCGAAGTGGAAGCTCGGCTCGTCGCCTTCACCCAGTTTGGACTCGTAGGTGCGCAACTGGGTGTCTTCGGTGAGCACGGCGGTCGTGGGGTCGTAGAGGCCCGAGCCGGCCACGGCCTCACCGGTTGCGTCGACGACGGCTACTTCGAGCCACATCCGGCGCCCCTCGGGATAGCCCGTAGGCAACTTGTGCCCCGTGAGATTGGTGACCCGGACCGTCGCGCTCGCCGTCTCGCCGACGAGGCCGGCGTCGGTCACATCGAGCTGCGCGGCCTCGGTCATGAACGCCTCGGCCTTGCCGGCGCTGCGCTCGAGGGCCGCGGTCCAATCGCCGTCGCTGTCCGGGACGGTCGCAGCGAGGGCTCGGAGCACCCAGCTCGACGAGCCCACTAGGTCGTGGCGCCGGAGGTAGTCCCGGGGCCCGCCTTCGATCGAGGCGCGGACCGGCTCGCCGACCTCGCGCATGTGGCAGTCCTGGCAGGTCTCGCCCCGGGCCGCGAAGGCGCTGTTCCGCCATTCGCTGTAGGTGCGCTCGATAGCGAAGGGACGGCCCGTCGGGGTTCCGTCGGGGGCGTGGCCCATCAAGACGGGGTTGATGATGTCGTGGCACTGGCCGCAGAAGTCACCGGTCGGCAGAAAATCGCTGACCAGGGTCGGGTGGGTCGGGTCTTCGCCGGCGCCGTACGAGTAAGGCCCCGTGCGCACCGCGCCCTCGGGGCCGTCGTAGAAGTAGATCTGAGCGTTCGAGGCGTAGGGCGCCATCGGGTCGGAGGGCACGTCGTTGGTCGCCCGGTGGCAGACCTGGCAGGCGAGGCCGTCGAGCTCCGACGATGGAAAGCCGTCCTCGTCGGGGAGGAAGCGCGGACCATCGGCCTCGGACCACTCGGGCAGCGATGAGCGCCCGCGCAGCCACGCCGGCATCGAGTGGCAGCGCACGCAAAAGTCCGCCGCCCCGGGGAGGTCTACCTCGGCGATCGCGAGGGCCGCCCGGAAGACCGGGTCCCGGGTCGAGTTGCCCATCATCGTCCCGCGCCAGCCGTCCCAGGGCTCGTAGTCGTCGGCGTCGTCGTAGAGCGCGTGGCACATGGTGCAGCTGTTCGAGCTCTGGATCGGCGTTTCGATCCCGCCGTCATCGCCGGCGGGCTGACTCCCGGGCATGAAGATCTGGGCACTCGCCAGAGCCGGCCAAGATCCCCCTGCGACCACGGTGACCACAGCAACCACGGTGACCACGGCCGCGCCCCAGGCGAACATGCGCACCGCGCCTCGCCTCACGGTGCCGCGACGATCTTGTGAATCTCGCCGTCGCCGAGGAAGACGAGGTAGAGCTCCCCCGCCTGGTCCTGGCCGAAGCTCGCGAGACCGCTGGCAACGGAGGTGAGATCCATGGCGCGCTCGGTCGAGGCCACGGAGCCCTCGCAGTAACGAAGGCTAGCCACGTCGCGGCTGCACCAGTCGCCGAAGAGGTACACGCCCCGGAGGTCCGGGATGGCGCTGCCGCGATAGACGTAGCCGCCGGTGATCGAGCATGCCCCCCGTAGCAGCTCGGTGTCGGAGCCCTGCTCGATGACGACCGCAGGCTCGTGATGCGTGATGGTATCGAAGCCCGTGTCGTCGCAGCCGCTGACCGAGCTCTGGCGGTCGGCCTCGAAGAAGCGCCACCCGAAGTTCTCCCCGCCCGTCGACGTGCCCGGGTCGATGCTGATCTCCTCGATGGCGTTCTGGCCGACGTCGGCGATGTACATGTCGCCGTTGGTCTGATCGATCGCGAAGCGCCAGGGGTTGCGCACGCCGTAGGACCAGATCTGCGGCAGGCCAGCGGCTCCGGAGAAGGGGTTACCGGCGGCCGCGAACCCTCCCGTCGTGTTGTCGACGTCGAGGCGGAGGATCTTCCCAAAGAGCGTATCGAGGCTCTGGCCGTTGCCAGGGGAGCCGTCGGGGCCGTGGCGGTCGCAGCTCCCGCCTTCGTCGCCGACGCCCACGTAGAGGAAGCCGTCGGGGCCGAAGGTCAGCATGCCGCCGTTGTGATTGCCCTGGCTGTCGTCGATAGCGACCAGGCGCCGGACCTCCGCATCGTTGGCGACATCGGCGTCGCCGGAGACGCCATACTCCGCGACGACGTCTTTCATGGGGCTCTCGTCGCTCGTGTAGTAGATGAAGAAGCGCCCGTTGGTGGCGTAGTCCGGGTGGAAGGCGAGGCCGAGCAGTCCGCGCTCCTCGCCGCGTCCGGTGCTGGTCGCGATTCGGTCGCTCACGTCGAGATAAGTGCCGACGATGGCGTCACCGCGGACCAAGACAATCTGCCCGCCGCGCTGGACGACCCAGAGGGTGTCGCTATTGCCCGGGGCCTGGGCGACGAAGAGGGGCCGGTCGAAGGTCGCCCCAGCCGCGACCTGCGCGGTGGCGAGGCTCGGCAGTGGCGTATCGCCGCAGGCGATGGGAGGTCCGGTGTCGGCGGGGCCGGTGTCGGTCGGCGTGGCCGAGTCCGTCGGCGTACTCGAGTCCAGAGGCGCCGCGCTATCGCCGGCGCCGGAGTCCCCAGGGGGAGTCCCGCTGTCTGCTGCGGCATCGGTCGTCGTGCCGTCATCGCCGCAGGCGGTGAGAGTCAGGGCCCCGAGCGCGAATAACGTGCCCAACCTATGCGTCGAAAATCCATCCATCCGCGAACGGTAACGCGGGTCCCAGGGAGAAGCCACGGGCTGGGCAGAGACACGCTTTGCGCAAGGCCGGCAGTCTTATACAAGGGAGACGCACCTGGGAGATACCGCCGTGAGATTGCAGCCGAACTCCGTTTTCACCGCCCTGACCGTTCTAGTCGTCCTGGCCGCCCTGCCCCTCGGCGGCTGCATGTTCGGCGCGCTCCAGGACAACCTCGACGAGTTGGAGCACCACGCGAGGATCAGCGGCGCGATCGACGTAGAGGACTGGAACGAGAGTCCCGTCGTGATTGGTCTCTTGAGGCTCGGCGAAATCGACGGCGCCCCGGACCATCCGGTCGACAAGATCGAGCTGCACGGCCCCGGTGAGTATTTCTTTATCGTGCCCCCCGGCCAGTACCGCGTCGTGGCCTACGAGGATACGAATCGAAACTTCCAATGGGATGAGGACGAACACGAACGCATCGCCGCCTACAATAACTTCGCCCCGATCCCGGTCCAGGCCGGCGAGATGCGCGGGCACGTCGACATCCGCATCACGGACCGGGCCATCCGGAACGTCCCCGAGATCGCCGACGAAGAGCTGGAGCGGGGGACAAGGGGGCTGAGCGGCACAATCTTGCCCATGGAGTCACCGCGCTTCGGCCCGGACACGGGGCCCCGGGGCCTTTGGCACCCGGTTGAGTTCCTCGACGAGCCAGGCTGGGGTCTCTTCCTGCTCGGCGCCTACGACCCAGCCAAGGTCCCCGTGCTTTTTGTGCACGGCATCAGCGGCTACCCCCAGGAGTTCGCCTCCCTCGTCGAGGGCCTCGACCACGGGCGCTTTCAACCGTGGGTCTTCCACTACCCCTCGGGGTTCGAGCTGGGGATGGTCGCCACGGCCATGCAGCGCGTGCTCAACGACATGCGCCGCCAACACGGCTACGATCATATGTGCCTCGTTGCTCACAGCATGGGCGGGGTGCTCTCGCGCCTCTTCCTCAAGAACCACCCCGAGGACGAGGGGCGCTTCGTGCATACCTTCGTGACCATCGACTCGCCCCTGGGCGGCATGCCATCGGCGGCGATGGGCGTCTCATCCGCGCCGGTGGTCGTGCCCTCGTGGCGCAACCTCGACCCGGAGGGCGAGACGATCCCGACCCTCTACGAGATCCCCCTCCCCGCAGGCCTCGAATACCACCTCTTCTTCGGCCACGTCGACGGCCAGACGGACACCGTCGTCTCCCTCGCCAGCCAGCTGCGCCCTGAAGCAATGGCCGAGGCGATGGACATGCAAGGGTTCTCGAATACCCACACCGGGGTCCTGCGCAGCGCCGATACCTCTCGGCACCTCAACGCGGCCTTGGCGCGGTGCGGCGAGGCACCGGCGTCAAACGCGCCCGTAGCCGGCGGCGAAACGCCGCCGGAGGGCGACTCAACAGACGACTAGAGCAATGCCCCGGAAGACGCCATGGCGGAATAGCGCCTCCTCGGTGCTGCACGCCCGGCGGGGCTGGGCACGTTCTTCCGAGGCGCCGTCCCCCAGGAGCCGGCAACCCGCGCCTGGGTCCCCAATTCGCGCAGCCAGGACACCATCACCCTCGGCGTAACCGCGGGGCTCTGAACCCCATACATCCGAGGCCCGGTCCGGGTCACCGAAGTCCGCTCCCAAAAGAGCCGAAAAAAGCGCTACAACGGCGCCATGGACCTCGTCGAAAATCGCAAATCCTGGTCGCGGATGCTCGTGCAGGCCGCTCACTTCGCGGACCTCGACAAGACGGTGGACGCCCTCGGGCGGGCTCGGCTCTGCCTGAAAGAGATCGACGCCGCCATCGCGGCCCTCGGCGACGGCGAGAGCCTGACCGGCGACCGGGCGCGAGCCCTGGGCCGGGTCGAGGCGTACCAGACGCTGCACGCCGAGTGGCAGCGGCGCACCCAAGCCCGCGCCGACGAGTTCGAGCAGCACGAACAGGAGCGCTACGACGCGCCCCTGGCAAAGCCGGGGCTCGGCTGAGATGAGCGCGCTCTTCGAAGGGTACGAGGTCGGGCCCTTCAAAGAGCGCCGGGACCGCCTCAGCAAGCGCCTCGACGGCGCCCTCGGGTTGGTGCCCGCCGGAGGAACCTCGTCCCGGAACTTCCCGGCTCAGGCCTATCCGTACCGCGCCTCGAGCCACTTCCTCTACTTGGTGGGGCTGCCCCTCGTCGACGGCATGCTCGTGATCGACGGGGACCAGCACACGCTCTTCCTGCCGCCGGTCCCAGAAGACGACGCGCTCTGGCACGGGGCCCAGCCGGGGCACCAGCAAATCGCCGAACGCACCGGCTGCCGCGTGCGACACATCGACCGCCTCGTCGACGCCCTCGGAGGGCAGCGGGTGGCGACGGTCCCCGCGCCGGACCCGGTCACCCGCGCGCGGCAGTCCGCGTTGCTGGGCCGCGAGGTCACCCCGGGCTGCTTCGACGAGACCGACCTGCCGTTGATCGACGGGCTGATCGCCCTGCGCTCGGTTCACGACGAGGCCGCCATCGGAGGCCTGCGCCGCGCGGCCGCGGTGACCACCACCGCCCACCTCGCGGCCATGACCGTGACGCGCCCCGGCATGCGCGAAGCCGAGGTGCGAGCCGCCTTCGACAGCATCGTCGTCGCCGAAAACCTCGAATACGCCTACGGCCCCATCGTCACGGTGCACGGCGAGGTGCTGCACAACAGCGCCCACCACAATCGCATCGGCGGGGGCGATCTCCTGCTCGCCGACGTCGGAGCCGAAGCCGAAGGCGGCTGGGCCGGCGACGTGACCCGAACCTGGCCCGTGAGCGGGAAGTTCTCGACGACCCAGCGAGAGTTCTACGAGGTCGTGCTGGCTGCCGAAGAGGCGTCCATCCAGGCGGTGGCCCCCGGTGTACGCTACCGAGACGTGCACCTCGCCTCGTGCCGCGCCCTCGCCGCCGGCCTCGTCGACCTCGGTGTCTTGACCGGCGACCCGGACGAACTGGTCGCTGACGGTGTGCACGCGCTGTTCTTCCCCCACGGCGTGGGCCACCTCCTCGGCCTCGACGTGCACGACATGGAAGACCTCGGCGACCGCGCCGGCTACGCCCCCGACCGAAAGCGCTCCGAGCAGTTCGGCCTCTCCTACCTGCGCCTCGACCGGGACCTCGAAGTGGGCATGGCGGTCACCATCGAGCCGGGGCTCTACCAGGTCCCGGCCATCCTCGAGGCGCCGCGCTTCCGGGAGCTGGCGAAGGGCCGATTGAACTCGAAGCGGCTGCGCGACTTCGCCGACGTCCGAGGCATACGCATCGAAGACGACGTGCTCGTCACCGACTCCGGGCGCGAGGTGCTGACTGCTGAGATCCCGAAGACGACGGCCGCCATCGAGTCCATTGTCGGGAGCCGCGCTTGACGCTCCGGCGTATCGCGACCATCGGGCATCCAGTGCTGCGGGAGCCCGCCCGCGCCATCAATCGAGAAGAGCTGGCCTCCCCAGAGATGCAGGCCCTCATCGACGACCTCATCGAGACCATGCGCGAGGCCCTGGGCGCCGGCCTCGCCGCAAACCAGGTGTATGAACCGGTCCGCATCTGCGTGATGGAGGTCGGCGAAAACCCCAGGTACCCGTACAAGCCGAAGATCCCCCTCACCATCCTGGTGAACCCCCACCTGGTGCCCGTCGGCGAAGAACGCTTTTCGAACTACGAGGGCTGCCTGAGCGTGCCTGACCTCCGCGGGCTCGTAGAGCGCCCCGTCGAGCTCCGACTGCGCGCCTGGGACCGGGATGGCAACGACATCGACCGAGTGGTGAAGGGCCTCACGGCGGGCACCTTCCAGCATGAGGTGGACCACCTCGAGGGGCGACTCTTCGTCGACCGGGTCACGGACGCGACCACCCTCTGCACCTGGTCCCACTTCGAGCGCTACCACAAGGCAGCCTTCGTCAAACGAGCCGAGGCGTTGGTCTCGCGGTTCGGCAGCTGACCGCCCATGGCGTGGGATTCGCTGCTTCGCCCGGACGGCGCACCGCTCGGGGTCAGCAACAGGGCGTGGGATGGCGCCCGAACGTTTCGCGCGGCGGGGTGCGTGGTGCTCTTGATCGGCGCCGCGACGACGGTCATGGGCGTGCTCGGTCTCGTCTCGGGCGTGCTCGACGACGACTCGGACGTCGTGACTTTGGCCGCCGCGACGACGCACCAGGGGCCAGCTCGGGTCTCGGGCCGCCTCGAGAGCGCGGCGCCGCTCCAGATGCCCGACGACGGCACCCCGGTCGTCCGCGGCCGCCTGCGGGTCAGCGCACGAACCACCGCGGGCAGCAAGAACGGGGCTCCCGGGGAGCTCGTCTTCGTCGACTGGACCGAGGTCGCCCCGGACGCCTACTTGACGGACGGAACGCATCGGCTGCCCATCGTGAACGCGGCGATCATCGAAGCAACCATCGACCGTCGAGCCCGGGCCCAGGTCGAACACCAAGCGGGCCGCAACGGCCGCCCCCTCGCCGTGAAGTACGGGGACGAACGATACCCGGTGCAAATCGAAGACCACACCACGAGCCTGCACGCGGACGTCGAACGCGAGCTGGTCCCCCACGGAGAGACCGTGGTGCTCACCGGGGTCCTTCAGGGGGGCACTCTCCATGCGTCGAGCGGGGGCGTGATTCGCCGCTCCGTTGGCGCCGTGGAGGAAGTGGCGGGCAACGCGCGGAAGACGAGCTTCGCCTTCGCCTGCTGCGGTCCCTTCGCCCTGATCATGGGCCTCGGCGTCGCCATCGCGGGGACGATCCGCTTGCGGAAGATGCGCGCGATGGGCGCGGCAGGGCTCTTGAAGAAGCTGCTCTGAGGGCGGCCCAGAGGACGTGACGGGGGCGAGAGCCATCCCACCGACGGGTATTCCCTTGCGCGCGCTGCGGGCACGTCCCAATTGACCCCCCATGGCATTCGGCAGCCCCGGCCTCAGCACGCTCACCGACGACGAGATCAAAGGTCTGCTCGCGGCCATGCACCGCGGCCACCTCGTCTATCCCATCCGCCTCGCAGATCTCATCGGCGGCGGCTTTCCGCATATCGCCGAAAAGGCCGAGATCGTCTCCGGCCTCGACGAGCGCGGGCTCCGGGCGCTCCTGGTGAGCGTGATGGCCGAGCGCCGGGGCTGTTGAGACGCCGGGACGGCGAACGGACGGCGAACGGCCGTTACGGGGGTGCCGTCGTGAGGCTACACACGGCGGGCGCCAGCCCAAGCCCCGACAGTGCGACGTCGGTCGGCAATCTAGCTTCACGTCGCCTCCGGCGCCGCTACGCCTTCTTGCCGACATGGAGAATCGGATGATCGAGCTCGAGAGCTATCTGAACGGTGAGTGGAAGGCCGGGACCGGCAAGAAGGCGACGCTGAAGAACCCGGCGACGGGGGAGGCGGTCGCCGAGACCAGCACCTCTGGCCTCGACTTCGCGGCGGCCCTCACCTACGCCCGCGACGTCGGCGGGCCGGCGCTCCGAGCGATGACCTTCGCCGAGCGCGGCGCCATGCTGAAAGAGATGTCGAAGGCCCTGCACGAGGTCCGCGACGAGCTCATCGAGGCCTCGATCATCAACGCCGGCACGACCCTGTCGGACTCGAAGTTCGACATCGACGGAGCGACGGGCACCCTCGCCTACTACGCCGGCGTCGGGAAGCGCCTCGGGGACCGCACCTACCTCGTCGAAGGCGAAGGCGAACAGCTCACCCGGGGCGCGCGCTTCTGGGGCCACCACCTGCGCGTGCCACGCCGGGGCGTCGCGCTGCACATCAACGCCTTCAATTTCCCCGCCTGGGGCCTCGCCGAAAAGGCCGCCTGCGCCCTGCTCGCCGGCATGCCCGTCGTCACCAAGCCCGCGACGAGCACCATCCTACCCGCCTACCGGCTGATGAAGACCCTCGTCGACGCGAAGGTGCTGCCGGACGGCGCGCTGTCCTTCGTCTGCGGCAGCGCCGGCGACCTGGTCACCCACCTCGGGCCCCAAGACGTGCTCGCCTTCACCGGGTCCGGCGACACCGGCGCCATGCTCCGGCGCATGGACAACGTCATCGAGCGCTCGGTCCGGGTCAATGTCGAAGCCGACAGCCTCAACGCGATGGTCCTCGGCGAGGACGTCGAGGCGGGCAGCGATACCTACCAGATGTTCATCCGCCACGCGTCCCGGGAGATCACCCAGAAGACGGGCCAGAAGTGCACGGCGACGCGGCGTGTCTTCGTGCCCGAGGCCATCATCGACCGGGTCATCGAGGACCTCGGCGAGGCCCTCTCGGTGGTGACCGTCGGCAACCCCCACCTCGACGAGGTGCGCATGGGCCCGCTCTCCAACGAGCAACAGCACCGCGACGTGCGCGCCGGCATGGCCAAGCTCATCGAGAGCGGCTGCAAGGTCGTCTGGGGCGACCCAGAAAAGGTCGAGCTCATCGACGCCGACGCCGACCGGGGCTGTTTCGTCGGTCCCGTCCTGCTGCGCAACGATGCCACCGGCGATTCGACCCTCGTCCACGAGCTCGAAGTCTTCGGCCCGGTCTCGACGATCATGCCCTACGCTTCCCTCGACGAAGGCATATCCCTCGTCGCCCGAGGAGAGGGCGGCCTC
>JAFDCW010000257.1 GCA_019312705.1 Deltaproteobacteria bacterium | reverse complement strand
GGAGCCCTGCCCGCTGGTCTCGCCGGCGTGCAGGATCGTGAATTCAACGCGTCGGTTCAGGGAGCGCCCCTCGGGGCTGTCGTTCGGGGCGACGGGGTTTCTCTCGCCGTAGCCGACGTAGTCGAGGCGCGAGCGCGGCACGCCCTGGCTGGCGAGATACTCGACGACGGACCGCGCCCGGCGGTAGCTGAGGTCGGTATTGTATTGGTCCTCGCCATTGTTGTCGGTGTAGCCCTCGACGCGTACGCGGCGCCCACGCGGCAGCTGGTCGACGACCGAGGCGACCTGGTCGAGGAGCGGCATGGAGACGCTGCGAATGGTATCGCGGTCGAAGTCGAAGTAGACGCGCTCGGAGATGAGGATGCGGGTATCGGTCACGGTGACCGTCGCCCGCTCGGGGCCCGGCTCGGGACAACCGTCGTCGTCCTGGTACCCGTCGCGGTCCTCGGGATCCATCGGGCACTCGTCGAGGCCGTCGGCGATTCCGTCCCCATCGTTGTCCTCATCGGGGCAGCCGTCACTGTCCTGGTAGCCGTCGATGTCTTCAGATTGGGAGGGGCACTCGTCGCTCCCATCGAGGACCCCATCCGCATCGTTGTCGGTATCTGGGCACCCGTCAGTGTCGAGGAACTGGTCGACGTCCTCGGCATCATTGGGACAGTCGTCGTCGTCGTCCTCGATGCCGTCCCGATCGTTGTCCGCGTCGGCGCAGAAGTCACCGTCTTCGAAACCGTCAAAGTCCTCGGGACCCGTGACGCAGGGCTCGTCCTGGGTGGCGTAGCGCAAGATGCCGAACCCACGGAATTTCGGGGCGCCGTATCCGGAGAGCAGACCGAAGCCCACGCCCAGGTCGGCGAAGAGCCCACCGCCGAGGTCGAGGCGCGCGCCGATGTTGGTATCGGCGGGGTTTTGATTCGCCTCGAAGGTCTGGCCCCCGACGCCGAGGCGAAGCTGGGCTTCGAGGATGCCCGCGAGCCAATCGGTGATGCCGACGGCGACACCGATGTTGCCCTGGAGCTCGTCGTCCTGCTCGAGGGCGCCGATCGACGCGCGGCGCCGAAAGCGGTAGCCGAGCTCCGCGCCGATATCCACGCGCCCGAGATCGTAGCTCGCGACGAGGTTCGGGTAGAACGTCCAGTAGCCGGTACCGAGGAAGTTCTCGGCGTTGGTCGACGTCGGGAACGAGAAGACCGTTCGGCCGCTGAGGGCGAAGTCACCACGGACGATCGGTACCTTCACCAGAGCGCGCATGTCCGCCAGGCCGGCATTGGTCTGGTGTCCGGTGGTATCTACGATCGCATCCACGAGGGCAGAGTTCACCGCGAACGGCAGAATGAGGCCGAGCTCGACGAACTCGAAGAGCCCCATCGCCGCCATCACCTCCGCTTGGAAGTGGGTCTCGACGACATCGACGTGCACCTCGCCGGCGTCGACCCGGGTGAGCATGCCCGAGCTCATGCTGAGGTTCGCGCCGAAGACGAATGTGAGGTGCCGAGGCACACCGGGCGTATCGATGGTGAACGTCGTGCCGACACTCGGTGTCGGCAAGAAGAGCTGGAGCTCGAGGCACCGTGCATTTCCCGACGCATCGGCGCAGGGGTTGTTGGTTTGAGCCGACGCGACGGTGGCCCCGAGGGGGATGACCGCCAAGAGGGTTACGCGCAGCAGGCCCCGGAGCAGGCGTCTCACGGGGCCATCGTACAAGAAAGCGCATCGAAATGCGGACTGAATGCAGACCAACGTGGGCTGAGGCGCCTGGAGGGAGCAACCGGGCCTCGCCGGCGTATTGACCGAACGCTCAGGACTCCCGGAGGGCCGCCGCCGCGGCCTCGAAATCCGGCGGGGGAAGCGCCTCGAAACGCAGGGCCTCGCCGGTCACGGGGTGGGCAAAGCCCAGGAGCCGGGCATGCAGGGCCTGGCGCCCGAGGGTCGTCGACGCCTCAGCGACGCGAGGATCACGGATCTTGCGCCCATAGACCAGATCGCCGAGGAGGGGGAAACCCCCGTCGGAGAGGTGAACTCGGATCTGGTGGGTGCGGCCCGTCTCGAGGCGACATTCGACTAGGGCCGCCCCGTGCAGCCGCTCTTGGACCGTAATTCGGGTCACGGCCCGCTTGCCCCGGGGGACCAGGCTGGTGAAGCGCTTCCGATCCTTCGGGTGACGCCCGATGAAGGTGTCGAAGTTCGTCACGCCGGGGGGATGGCCCTGACAGAGCCCGACGTAGGCGCGCTCGATCTCATGGGCGGCGAATCCCGTGACCAGAACTTCGTGCGCCGTGGGCGACTTGGCGACGACCATCACCCCGCTCGTATCCTTGTCGAGGCGGTGCACGATGCCCGGGCGTACCGGGTCGACGGCGCCCTCGAAACCACCGAGGTGGTGGAGGACCGCGTTGACCAGGGTGCCGCCGGGATGCCCCGGCGCCGGGTGCACCACCAGGCCGGCGGGTTTGTCGACGACGAGCAGATCGCTGTCTTCGTACAGAATGACGAGGGGAATGGCTTCGGGGAGCGCGGCCGAAGGGGGTGGCGGCGCAGGACGGACGACGACCCGGGCACCGGCGGCGATACGCGCCTTGGCGGGCACCACGACCCCGTCGACCTCGACTCGGCGCTGGTCGATGAAGCGCTGGAGCGCGCTCCGGGAGTAGCCGAGACCCTGGGCGACGAGGACTCGGTCGAGGCGCTCCCCGCCGTCCACTTCGTCAACGACGAAGACGATGGGCTCGGTGTCGCCTGCCCCGTCGACTACCAAAGGGGGCACTGAACGTGCCCCTTGGAGCGGACGAGGATGTCGATGATGGCGCGGTCGTAGAAGTTCTTGGCGTAGAGATCCGGCGCAACGCGGCTCTTGAAGAGCGCGCGGCCTTCTTCGATCTCGTCGGAGAGAACGTCGAAGAGGTTGTCGCCGGTGACACCCTCGGTGATCTTCTCTTCGTTATAGAGCGAGAGGTCGCTGGCAATCGCGCGGGCTAGACGGCGGGCGGCTTCTTCTGTCTCGATCAGGGCCATGAGTCGTCGGGTCTCCTACAGGCGCGATTTACTCAGAGCAGCCCGAATAAGTCAAAGATGCTTATGCCCTCAGATGGCCAGAAAGGTCCTCCGTGGTTGGGTGGGGGCCCTGGGCGAGCGCGCCCGGACGAGCCGACCGAAGGAATACTCACAGTATTTCGAGGTCGGCTCGGAGGACGTAAGCCGGCCAGGGCCCTCACCCGGCCCCGGAGGGTCGGCTTGACGCCCTCTCCGTACCTGCATAGCTTTCCCTACTTCTTTCTTGGCGGAGGCCCTGTGCAGAATCGGCTCGTTTTCCTCGTTCTTTCCCTCCTCTTGGGCGCCTTCGGCCCCGGCTGCGGCGACGATGCCCCGGCCTCCGATTCGGGCACCCCGCCCGGCGACTCGGCCACTGACGGAGCGACCGGCAACGGGGTCGCCTACGACGACATCTTCTCGGAGCCGTGCCTCGATACCAGCAGCGCCTGCCGCTCGTCGTTCGAGATGCGCAGCGCCTGCGTCTGCACCATCGAGCCCGATCCCAACCCGATCTTCGTCACGAACCGCGTCGGATGCTCCCAGCTCCCCGAAGAAGCGGCGATGCCCCGGACCCCCGAGGACGACGACTGCGACCCCACCGAAGCGGACGCCGCGCCAGACCTCAGCTGCATGATGCCCGGCTCGTTCAATACCCGCGGCGAGGTCCAGATGGTCACGATGTTCGGCGTGGTCGACGTCTTTGGCAACGGGGCAGACGCCGACTCGATTCTGGTCGAGGTCTACGAAGAGGGCCCCGACGGCGTGCTCGGCGCGATGCTCGGTACCGCCACCGCCACCACCGCCAGCACGTGCGCCGAGACCGAAGACCTCATCGACAACGACTTGGTCGTCGGTACGCGAAATCTCGGCTTCTTCTCCATCGAGAACATCCCGACGGAAACGTCCCTCATCGTGAAGACCAGCGGCGCACCGGACTTCTGGCGTGCACTGTACAGCTACAACGTGCAGCTCTTGAATGACACTGTCGAGACCGGAGCTGCCGGTGACGGGTGCGCCGACATGCCGGCGGGACCGCGCCACATCTACGACGCGAGCACCCTGTCACGGTCCGACTACAACTCGATCCCCCTCACCGCGGGCCTTCCCTCGGGCATCACCCCCGGCAACGGCGCCGTCGCCGGCGAGATTCACGACTGCGGAGATACTCGCCTCGAGTTTGCTCAGGTCGGCGTCTTCCCCGCCCCGGAGACCCTCGTCTACTTCAACGACAACCCGTCGAACCCCCTGCCCGTCGTATCTCGCGGAGAGGGCACGAGCCTGCTCGGCCTCTTCGCCGCCCTCGACGTGCCCCCGGGCCCGGCCCAGGTCGCCGCGATTGGCGCGGTCGACGGACAGACCGTCAGCCTCGGGTGGTACACGGTGCAGGTCTTCCCGAACGCGGTGACCTCGCTGACGCTTCGCGGCCTGCGGCCGCAGCAGGTCGCCGAGTAAACCGCGGGGTCGGGGCCGTCGCGGTGTCCGTTCCCGTTCCCGTTCCCGTTCCCGTTCCCGTTCCCGTTCCCGTTCCCGTTCCCGTTCCCGTTCCCGTTCCCGTTCCCGTTCCCGTTCCGTAAGCCCTACCCTCTGGCCTGCCAGCCAATGTCTCGACGGCACTGCTTGCCGTCGAAGTGGATCGCGTCTGCGGCGGCGTAGGCGCGGCGGGCCGCCTCGTCGATGTCTCTGCCTACGGCGGTGACGGCGAGCACGCGGCCACCGGCGGTGACGTAGGCGTCGCCGTCGCCCTTGGTGCCGGCGTGGAAGACGGTGACGCCTTCCATAGCGCCGGCCGCGGCGAGGCCACCGATGGGCTTGCCGCTCTCGTACGCACCCGGGTAGCCCCCCGAGGCGAGGACGACGCACATCGATGCCGGCGCTTCCCATTGCGGTGAGGCCGCCGTCAGATCGCCTCGGGCCGAACCGAGCAACAACGGAAGGATGTCTCCCTGCCAGCGGGCCATCAACGCTTCACACTCGGGGTCCCCGAAGCGCACGTTGTACTCGAGGACCTGGGGCTCGCCGTCGACGATCATGAGGCCGACGAAAAGCACGCCGCGGAACGGTGCGCCCTCCTCTCGCATGCCCCGGAGGGTCGGCTGCACCACTTCGCGGAGGATGCGTTGCTCGATCTCGGGGGTGACCATCGGCGGCGGTGAGTAGGCTCCCATGCCGCCGGTATTGGGCCCCCGGTCTCCGTCGTAGGCGCGCTTGTGGTCCTGGGCGGCAGCGAGGGCCACGTAAGCCTCGCCGTCACAGACCACGTGGTAGCTGACCTCGGGGCCCTCCAGGCGCTCTTCGATGAGCAGCCGGGCACCGGCGTCGCCGAAGGCCAAGTCGCGCATGATGCGGCCGATGCCGCGGACGGCCTCTTCGGCGTCATCGGCGACGACCACGCCTTTTCCGGCGGCCAGGCCGTCGGCCTTCACCACGAGGGGCCGGTTCGCTTCCCGGACGTAGGCCTCGGCAGCATCCGGGTCTTCGAAGACGCGGAAGCCCGCGGTCGGCACGCCGTATTTCGCCATCAACTCCTTCGAGAAGATCTTGGACCCCTCGAGGCGCGCGGCGGCCTGGCTCGGCCCGAAGGCGACAATGCCCGCCGCTTCGAGGGCATCGACGAGGCCGGCGACGAGGGGGGCCTCGGGACCCACGACGACGAGGTCGATGCCGTGAGCCTTCGCCGCCGCTACGATGCCGGGGGTATCGGTCGGCGAAACATCGATGGCCTCGGCGAAGGCCGCGGTGCCGCCGTTGCCCGGAGCACAGAGCACCGCGCTCACCCCCGAATCACCGGCGAGCTTGAATGCGAGGGCGTGCTCCCTCGCTCCCTGTCCAATGACCAATACGCGCATCAGTGTCCATACCAATCGCTTGTCACCCAATATCGGCCAGCTGCGTCAGTCACGGCATTGGCCTCAGTGGCGAAAATGGCGGATACCGGTCAGCACCATCGCGATGCCGGCGGCGTCGGCCGCGGCGATGACCTCGTCGTCGCGCTTGCTGCCGCCGGGCTGACAGACGGCGGTGACACCGGCCGCGATGGCCGCCTCGATGCCGTCCGCGAAGGGGAAGAACGCGTCGGAGGCCATGACCGCCCCCTTCGATTTGTCTCCGGCCTGCTTGGCGGCGAGTTCCACGCTCACCACCCGCGACATCTGCCCGGCGCCGACGCCCACAGTGCGGTCTTCGTGGGCGAAGACGATTGCGTTCGATTTCACGTGCTTGCAGACGCGCCAGGCGAAGTCGAGGGCCCGCATCTCGGCGTCCGTGGGCGCGCGCTTGGTGGCGACGCGGCCGGCCCGGACCTCGCCGATACCAGAGCCATCCCGTTCGTGCACGACGACGCCGCCGTCCACCCGCTTGAAGGTGACGCCGCCGCGGTCCGCCCCCAGCATCTCGCCGGTCGCGAGGATCAGCACGTCGAGGGCGCCGCCCGCGAAGGCCGGGGCGATGATGCACTCGATGAAGGACTCGGTGACCGCCTTCGCCGTCGCCTCGTCCACTTCGCGGTTGAGGGCGACGATGCCCCCGAAGGCCGAAACCGGATCCGCGGCACGGGCAGTGCGGAACGCCGTCTCGAGGTCTTCGGCCACCGCGACTCCGGCGGGGTTTGTATGTTTGACCACCACCGCTGCGGGCTGCTCGGTGAATTCCCGCACCGCATCGAGGGTCGCGTCGATATCGACGATGTTGTTGAAGCTCAGCTCCTTGCCGCCGGCGCCGAGGGACTCGGCGAGGGCCATCGACCCGGCCGTGGCACCGCGCTCGATGTAGAACGCGCCCTGCTGGTGGGGGTTCTCTCCGTAGCGGCAGTCGTAGGCCTTTTCGA
>JAFDCW010001029.1 GCA_019312705.1 Deltaproteobacteria bacterium | reverse complement strand
GTCGAAGATGTGGCGGAGGACCTTGTCGGCGCGGGCGTTGGCGTCGCTCCCGCCGTCCTGTCCGCCGAGTCGCTCGAGACGCGCGGCGAGGCGTGCGTGGGCGGCAGCGTCCGCCGTGGAGCCGATGCGGGCCCGTTCGGCGGCGATGGCGGCGAGCTCTTCGTCCCCGGATCGATCTCCGTTCTCGCCGCGGCGCATCGCGAGGCGCTCGACGGCGCGGATGCTGGCGACGTGGGAGGGATACAAGGCGAGGATTTCTCGGTACGCCGCCACGGCCTTCTTTGGGCTCTCGCCGGCGTGCAGTTCGAAGTCCGCCAACCTCTCGAGATAGAGCGCCCGTGATGCGTCGTCGGTCGCGCTGAGCACGGCGTCGCCGAGCGTTTCCCGGAGGCGCTCGAGGTCTCCGGCCGCCGCGAGGCTCCGGTGCAGGAGCCTCGTGGCTATGGCGTCGCCGCCGTAGTCGCCGCCCCGTCCCTCCAGCGCGTCGAGCAAGTCCGTTGCGCGTTGATGGTCCCCGGCTTCGCTCCAGGCTTCGGCCGCGCGGATGTGCATCGCCCGGGCGATGGGCGCCGGGGCATCCGCGCCGGCATTCTCGAAGAGCTCAGCCCGGTCGGTGGCGCTCAGCCCACCGAGGCGCAGACGCACGTCGCCCAGGGCGATGTCCTCGGGGATCAAATCGCTCGCTCGACCGAGCAGCTCGGCGTCCGGGCTCTCGGCGGTGAACGCCGCCCGGATGAGTGACTCGGCGGCGCTTCGCGGGTCGGGGATCTCTTCGGCCCGGGCCAGTACCAGGGCCCTCAGCTTCTCGGGGTCGTTCGATTTCCGCGCCCGCGCCTCGTCGGTCCAGAGGGCCGGGGGGTAGCCGGGGCTCTGGGCGAGGGCCGCGGCGAGGTCAGCGCTGCCGTCGCCCCCGGAGTCGGCCAGGAGCCGTGCGGCGAAGAGGTGGGCTGCGGCCCCGGCGTCGCCGCTCGCGAGCTCGCCCTCGTCTCGCCACAACGCCGCCGCCTTTTGGGGGGCGCGCTCCCGGAGAAGCTCCGCCAGGCGCCGGATGGCGATGCGCTCCATCGGGTCGGCTTGGCGGACCTCTCGGAGAACGCGCGCCGAGCCGCGGAGGTCCGCGCGGCTCTCGAGCAGATCGGCGATGGCGAGCAGGCGGCTTGGCCGGTCGTCCTTGGGCAGGCTCTCGGCCTCGCGCCGGGCCGCGGCGTCGAGGGCCTCACGATCTCCGGCCTCGGCGTTGGCGTCGGTGCTCACCAGCAATGCCGCGGCCGGTGCCTCGTCGGCAGAGACAGCGTCCATGAGTAGGCGCAGCTCGTAGCTCGCGGACTTCGCGTCGAAGGCGACCCGGGCGCTGGCGGCGAGGGGGCCGAGGCCGCTGTTGCGGGCGACCCGGGCCAGCTCTCGTCGGTCCCCGGAGCGCCGGGCGATCGACTCGCCGACGACCCGGATGAGGTCGAGGGTCTGGTCGGCGTGGGCCGCGTCGCGGATCGCCTGTGCCGCGCCTCGGGCGTCCCCGTCTTCACTGCGCAGCTCGGCCACGCGGACCAGCCACAGGGCACGCCCAGTGCGTCGATTGGCCGAGGCGCAGGCCTCTACCGCCCGGGTGAGAGCGCCCCGGTCCCGGGCCGCCTCGGCGGCTATCGCGAGGGCTTCGACGGCGGGGCTCTCGGTCACCTCGGCGAGCAAGGTGGTGGCCTGGGCTGGTTTGTTCCCCGCGACGTGCAGCATGCGCGCGGCGGCTCGTAGAAACGCTTCTCCGAGGTGGCGGTCGTTGACCATTTCGGCGGCCCGGCCCAGGGCCTCGGCGGCCTCGTCGAAGCCCCGTTGGGAAAACGCGGCCCGGGCGAGGCCGATGGTCGCGTCGAGGGCATCGGGGTCTGAGCTGACGGCGCGCTTGAAGAGGAAGCGGGCCCGGGTCAGGTCTCCGGAGCGCTCGGTCTGGTGTGCGGCTTCGACCAAGAGGGCAGCCCCGGCCTTGCCGTCGTCCCAGTGTCGAGCGGCCCGTTCGAGGGTCGCCGCGGCGGTCTCCGGCTCGCTGCGCGGCGTCAAGAGCGCCGAGAGCAGGGTGAGGGCGGCCGACTTCGGTCTCTGGGT
>JAFDCW010001028.1 GCA_019312705.1 Deltaproteobacteria bacterium | reverse complement strand
CCCTGGGGTCATCCTGCGCATAAATCGCGAGGTCGCCCCAGCACCCCCCGGCGATGCGTCCGACGCCCTCGAATCCCGCGGCGGCCGCTGCGTCGACGGTTACGCCGAGGACCGCTTCTTCGAGGGTCAGGCCGGCGTCTCGGACCGCGAGGGCGGCGCAAAGGGGGAGGTTCGTGGTGGGGCTGGTCCCCGGATTCAAGTCCGTCCCGACAGCCATGCGCACCCCTCTGCGCCGGAGCCGGGCTACGTCGGGGGCGGCCTGGCGAAGGGTGCGCCAGGCTCCGGGCAAGAGCACGCCGACGACGCCGGCTGCTGCCATCGCTCGGGCCCCCTCGTCGGAGAGCTCTTCGAGGTGATCTGCCGAGAGGCCCCCGAGCTCAGCGACCAACTCCGCCGCGCCGAGGTCGGCAAACTGCCCGGCGTGGGCCCGCACCGCGAGGCCCCGGGCCTTGCCCGCCTCGAGAACCCGCCGCCCTTCGGCGAGGGTGAACGCCCCTTCGTCGATGTATGCGTCGATGGCGTCGGCGAGGCCTTCGGCCACGACGGCGTCGAGTTGAGCGCCGACGACTTCGTCTACGTAGCCTGTGCGATCTCCCTGCCGCTCGGGCGGTATCGTATGGGCCCCGAGGAAGCTCGTCGTCACTCGGCAGAGGCCTTCTTCGCCGATCCGTCGGGCCGCCCGGAGGCTTGCCACCTCGGAGTCGGGGCGCAGCCCATAGCCGCTCTTCACCTCGAGGGTGGTCACCCCCCAGCGCCTCATCGCCCGGGCTCGACGCGCCGCCAGGCAGTAGAGGGCCTCATCGCTCGCGGCGCGGGTCGCCCGGACCGTTGCGGCGATACCTCCGCCTTCCTTGGCGATGGTTTGGTAGTCCTCCCCGGCCATGCGTCGGGCGAACTCGTCGACGCGGCTGCCGGCGAAGACGAGGTGGGTGTGAGGGTCGACGAGGCCGGGGAGCACGGCCCCGCACTCCGCGTCGATGACGTTCGCAGCGTCGGCTGTCAGGGCCCCGACCTCGGTCCCAACATAGCTCACCCGGCCGTCGTGGCCGATGGCCACCATCCCGCCGTCGATGATGGCGAGGCGCTCAGATGGCGCGGCTTCGAGGGGGCCGTCGCAGGTGACCACGCGCGCGTTTCGCACGACGAGCATGGGCCCCTGCATGTCCGGCTTGTCCTGCTGACTCATTGCTGATGTGGCACGTGCACGCCGCGCGCCTTGGCGGTCTCTATCGCGAGCTCGTAACCAGCATCGGCGTGGCGGATGACGCCCATGCCGGGGTCGGCGGTGAGCACGCGCTCGAGGCGGCGGTCGGCCTCGGGGGTGCCGTCCGCGACGATCACGAGGCCCGCGTGGATCGAGTAGCCGATGCCGACCCCGCCGCCGTGATGCACGCTGACCCACGTCGCCCCGCCCGAGGCGGCCATCAGGGCGTTGAGAATCGGCCAGTCGGCGATGGCGTCGGAGCCATCCTTCATGCCCTCGGTTTCCCGGTTGGGGCTGGCGACGGACCCGCAATCGAGGTGGTCCCGACCGATGACGATCGGTGCCTTGACCTTGCCCTCCCGAACCAGCTCGTTGAACTTCAAGCCGACCCGGTGCCGGTCACCATAGCCGAGCCAACAAATCCGGCTCGGCAGCCCCTGAAACTCGACCCGCTCCTGGGCCATGTCGAGCCAGCGGTGCAGCGCTGGGTCGTCGGGGACGACCTCCTTGACGGCTTCGTCGGTGACCCGAATGTCCTCGGGGTCACCGGAGAGGGCCACCCACCGGAAAGGGCCTTTGCCGAGGCAAAAGAGCGGGCGTACGTAGGCGGGCACGAAGCCTGGGATGTCGAATGCTTCGGCGAGCCCCGCGATCCGAGCTTGCTCGCGGATGTTGTTGCCGTAGTCGCAGGCGTAGGCGCCGCCCTCGACCATGGCGAGCATCGCCCGGACCTCCTGGGCCATGCCTTCCTGGGCCCGGCGAATGTACGTGTCTGGGTCGCGTTCCCGCAGCTCGTCCGCGGCTTCGAGGCTGAGATCCGCGGGCACGTAGCCATTGAGCGGGTCGTGGGCCGACGTCTGCTCAGTGACGAAGTCCGGGATCACTCCCCG
>JAFDCW010000011.1 GCA_019312705.1 Deltaproteobacteria bacterium | reverse complement strand
GATTGCTACCCTGTCAGTCGACCCGAGCTGGATTGTCGGACCCCGCCAGACCTTTGGAGATGTGGATGCCCGGCTCTGCTACCCGCGACCTCGGATTCGACGAACCCCTCATTTTCGAGCTCGGCTCCCCCGGCCGCGTGGGCACCTCACTGCCCGACGCCGGCGTGCCCGACGCCGATCCCAGCGCGCTCTACGGCGACGCCTTCCGGCGCGAGGGCACCGCCCTGCCCGAGGTCTCCGAGCCGGAGGCCTTCCGCCACTACGTACTGCTCAGCACGCAGAACTTCGCCATCGACAAGGGCCTCTACCCCTTGGGCTCCTGCACCATGAAGTACAACCCGAAGGTGAACGAGTGGGCAGCGAGGCTCCCGGGCCTCGCTGGGCTGCACCCCCACGCGCCAGACCGAATGATCCAGGGCGCCCTCGAGCTGATGTACCGCCTCGAGCGTGGCCTCGCGGAGATCTGCGGGATGGACGAGGTCACCCTGCACCCGGCCGCCGGCGCCCAGGGGGAGCTCACCGGTTTGATGATGATCCGGGCCCACCACGAGGCGACCGGGCGCAGCCCGAAGAAGGTGCTCATCCCCGAGACCGCCCATGGCACGAACCCCGCGTCGTGTGCGTTGAACGGCCTCAAAGCCGTGCCCTTCCGGATGGAGGGCGGGGGCATCGTCGATCCGGAAAAGCTCGCCGCCCTCATCGACGACGATGTCGCGGCGATCATGCTGACCAACCCCAACACGGTCGGCCTCTTCGAGACGCACCTGCCCAAGATTGCAGGGATGATCCACGAGCGTGGCGGCCTGGTGTACGGGGACGGGGCAAACCTGAACGCCATCATGGGGCGCACGCGCCCCGGGGACCTCGGCATCGACGTGATGCAGTTCAACCTGCACAAGACCTTCACCACGCCCCACGGCGGCGGCGGCCCCGGGTCCGGCCCGGTGGGCTTCAAGAAGTTCCTCGCGCCCTACGCGCCGGTTCCGGCAGTGATCAAGAACGACGACGGCTCCTTCGCCCTCGACCACGACCGGCCCAAGTCGATCGGTCGCCTGCGGTCCTTCCACGGCAACTTCGGCATGATGGTGCGGGCCTACGCCTATCTGCGCGAGATGGGGGCCGAGGGGCTGCAGCGCGCCAGCGAGCTCGCCGTGCTCAACGCGACCACCTCAAGGAGACGGGCATCACGACGATGGACGTCGCCAAACGCCTCATCGATTACGGTTTTCACCCCCCGACGGTGTACTTCCCGCTTCTGGTGAAGGGCGCGATGCTCGTCGAGCCGACCGAGACCGAGACCAAGCAGTCCCTCGACCAGTTCGTCGAAGCGATGGAAGCCATCAGCCGAGAGGCCCACGAAGACGCGGCGATGGTCAAGGGCGCGCCGCACCAGACGCGCCTGAGGCGCCTCGACGAGACCCGCGCCGCCCGCAAGCCCGTCTTACGCTGGTCTCAGCCAGAAGCCGACTAAACAGTGGGCGGAGGGGTGTAGGCCCGCACGACCACGCTGGCGCAGGCGAGGCCAAAGGCGCCGGCCACGAAGGCTGCACTGCCGTCGATGCGGGAGCGCCGGTCACAGGTGTGCTTGCCGTTCTTCCCGCTCGGGCAAACACACTGGAACCCGGCCTCGGTGTCGTAGCTCAAGACGGCGGGGGGACGCGGCGTTTCGATGCTGTAGACCGCTTCGACCCCCGACGCCTCACCGGCCATGCAGGGCATGCCGTGGCGCTTGCGCAGAATCTTCCTGAGCGCGCTGGCGAAGGGGTCTCGGGTCGTATCGCTGAGGTCGGCCACCCGGATGGCCGTCGGGTCCATACGGGCCGCGGCGCCCATCGATGAGACGACGGGAATCGACCGCGCCCTGCAGGTGGCGATCAGATGTGCCTTGGCCGCGAGGTTGTCGATGGCGTCGACCACGTAGTCGACGCGCCCCCGGAGCAAGCGTTCGGAGGTCTCGGCCTCGTAAAACTCCGCCACCGCTTCGACCACCGACGGGGGATGCACACGCCGGAGGCGCTCCGCCATCACGTCGACCTTCTTTCGGCCGATGTTGCCCTTGAGGGCGTGCAGTTGGCGGTTGGCATTGGTGACGCAGATATCGTCGAAATCGACGAGGCAGAGCGTTCCGACGCCGCTCCGGGCGAGGGCCTCGGCGGCAAAAGAGCCAACACCGCCCATACCGAACACCAAGACCCGGGCGTGCATGAGCTCGTGCAGCGCCGGCTCGCCGAAGAGCCTCGCAGCGCGGTCGAAGCGCCGGTGAGTCCGCAACGCCGGCTCGGTCGTCTCGATCGATTCGGTCGGCTCGGTGGCAACAGCTGAGCCCGGGATGGGGATGGCGCGTTGGCCAGGGGCGAGGGGGAGGGCCATGGCTTCGAACTACTCGGCGGCTTGGGCCTCTTGCGAGGCGGCGCTCCGAGCGACGCTCGGGGAGCCCGCCGGCGGCAGGGGTTCGAGAGCGACGACGCCCCGGCCGCTGAGCGCGAAGGGGCTGTGTCGATAGTCCTCCGCAGTGGTCATCGCGTACACCCGCCCCCAAAGCGCGCGCCATTCCGGCTTGGGATCGAAGCGCTTCAAGAACCAGCCCTTGAGTTGCATAGACCGGCGAACCGGCCTCTGTATCCAGGGCCTGTGCTTGCCGAGCATGTACAGGAAGCCGCGGTACCTTTCGAGGGTCAGGTCCGGGGAAGGCACCGTGGAGCCGCCGCCAACGTGCGTCGCGCCGACCGGGAGGAGCTGGACGCCGTATCCACCCACGCTGACGCGCTCACACCAATCGAACTCTTCGTTGTAGAGGAAGAAGCTCTCGTCGAGACAGCCGACGTCTTCGAGCACGTCACGGCGGGTCATGATGCAGGCGGCGCAGAGCCGGGGCACCTCGAGGGGCCCAGTGAGCGAGGGCACGTACCGAGGCCAGTAGAGCCAAGTGAAGTGCTGCTGGCGGCTACCATCCTCGTTGAAGAGGTAAGGGCCGACGGCGCCTAGGGTCACGTCCCGGCGAAGAGCTGCAGCCATCGTTTCGAGGGCTCGCCGGTTGATGAAGAGGTCGGAATTCAGGAAGAGCACCAGCGGCCGCGTCGTCGCTTCGATGCCCCGGTTCGTGGCGTGACTGAAGCCGTGGTTGCGCACCTCCAAGAGGGCCACCCCCGGGAAAGTCTTCCGGACAAAACCCTGGGATCCATCCGTCGACCCGCCGTCGACGACGATCACCTCGGCATCGGGGGCGATGTCGAGCAAATCTTCGATCGTCCGGCCGAGATGTTCCCGGCCATTGAAAGACGGGATGACGACGCTCAGGTCCTTCATCGGGGGTGATTTAGCCCCGCATATGCCCCCGCGCAAGGGGTCCGCCGAGCCGCGTACGTTCCCCCCCCGCAGAGGCCGCCCGAGCGGCGCCCAATTCGCAATTATTGAGGTTTTACGAAGCGCAGGGTCATTCGATCGGACTCACCGATGGCCACTAGCGCCGCATCGGGACCGCCCCTCAGCACCGGTGGCAGGGACCAGACCCCCTCAGCGTGGTCGTGGGGGTCGGCGGGGTTGGCGTTCAGCTGCGACCGTTCGTCGAGGCGCAGCCCGGCTTCCTCGGCGAGGCGGATGACCAACTGCTCGGTGACGTAGCCGATCGTGCCGTCGTCGCCGTGCTCGAGGCCGTCGGGGGCCCGGTGTTGGACGATACCGAAGGTGCCCCCGGGCCGCAGGACCCGGGCGATGGCCGCGAAGTAGGGTTGTGGGGTGTGGCCCTCCCAGCGAATCCAGTTGTGCACGCTACGAAAACTCAGCACCAGGTCGACGGAGCCGTCTTCGACCTCGGCCATGAAGTTCGTCGGGAAGAGCACGCGCGCCTGCACCTGGTCGTAGAGCTCCGGGTGCTCCTCGAGCACGCTGCGAAACTCCCGGCCGAAGCGGCCGCGAAATGAACTGTCCGTAGGGTCCAGGGTCGCCGCGATGAGCGTGCCGTGGTCGCGGAGGGCAGGGGCGAGGACCTTGGTATACCAGCCCCCTCCGGGCCAAATCTCGACCACGGTCATCGCCGGGTCGAATCCGAAAAACGCGAGGGTCTCGGCTGGGTGGCGATGCACGTCCCGAGCTCGCTCGGCCTCCGTGCGATGGTCACCGGCGAGGGCCGCCGTCACATCTCCAGTCGCCACGTCGAAGGGCGAAGATGTGTCACCGGACGGGGCGGTCGCCGTCTGCGTCTCGGCGATGCTCGCCGGCGACGCCCCGCAGGCCGCGAGGGAGATGAGCAATAGGAACGGCGCGGCGCGTCTCGCCGGACCCTCGGGGTGGTCTTGGTTCATGGCCCGCATTCTAGGCGGGTCATGCTCTCAATCCGCCGGAGATTCGACGAACGAACACACTTCGCCGACACTAGAGCACATGGAGCAGGGGGACGTACTCACCCGCCGGCTCAGCGCGACCACCCTCGGGCTGCACGGCGTCGGGGTAATTATCGGCGCGGGCATCTACGTGCTCGTGGGCGAAATCGCGCGTTACGTGGGCAATGGCTTGTGGCTCGCATTCACCGGGGCTGCCGTGGCGGCACTGCCCACGGCCCTCTGCTACGCGTCGCTCACCAGCCGCCACCCGCGCTCGGCGGGTGAGGCGGTCTTCGTCGATCGTGCCTTCGGACGACCCTGGCTCTCGTTTGCCGTCGGCTATCTCGTCCTTGCCAGCGGGGTCGCGTCGACGGCTGCAGTGAGCCACGGCTTCACCCGGTACTTCCTCGAACTCGTCCCTCTGCCGGCGGCCGCGTCACCGGTGTTGGCCATCGCGTTCCTCGGGGCCCTCAGCTGGATCAATCACCGGGGCCTCGAAGAGGCCACCTGGGTCAATACCGTCTGTGTCGTCCTGTCGGTCGGCGCCCTGGTGGTCCTGGTCGTCGCCGCAATCCCAACCTGGGGGAGCGTCGATCTCTTGTCGGTCGGCCCCGTGGGGCCGGACACCGACGCCCTCCCGACCGGTGGTTTCGCCGCCCTGCTGTCGGCTTCTGCCCTCGCTTTCTACGCCTACGTGGGCTTCGAAGACATGTGCAACGTCGCCGAGGAGGTGAAGCACCCGGAGCGCGCCATGCCCCGGGCCATTCTCGGGGCCATGGCGGTCGCGACGGTGATCTACATCGCCGTCGGTGTGACGGTGGTGAGCGCGGTTCCGGTGGCTGAGCTCGTCGAGAGTGAAGTGCCCCTCGCCCGGGTATGGGAGAAGGTGCTCCCCGGCGTTCCGGTCTGGGTGCTCGCGGTGGTCGCCCTCTTCGCGGTGACCAATACCGCGCTCTTCAACATGATCATGGCCTCACGCATCTTGTGGGGGATGAGCCGCCAGGGATGGATCTCGCCCGTCTTCGGTCGGCTTCACTCGAGACGAAAAACGCCAACCGCCGGAGTGATCGCGGTCTTGGTCCTCGCCGCCGGCACGTCGGTCACCGGCGTGCTCTCGGTCCTCGCCGAGGCGACGAACATCATCATCCTCATGGTCTTCTTCGCCGTGTGTTTGGCCCTCTTCGTAGCGCGGCTCAAAGGCGTGCCCAGCGACGACCCGGCGAAATCCGGCTTCGAAGTTCCATTGCTCGTGCCGATCGTCGGCATGGCCATCGACGGTTACCTCGTCGCCCAGTTCTCCCCCGGAGCGTACCTGCGCGCCGGTTCCCTGCTCATCGTGGGACTGGCGCTCTATGCCTTTGGTCGGCGTCGATGAGGGCGGGCGCGTCAACTCTCGGGAGCGTCAGCCGGTGGTGGCGCTTGCGACTGTCGTGACTCTCGTGACTCTTGGGACTCTTGGAGAGTTTCGGCTCGGGCTTCGCCGGCGGGACCGAGCAGCACCGCGACCCAGCGAAACTCTTGGCTGTCGTTGAGGGCGATGCGCACGCCCATGGTGAGGGGGACCGCGAGCAAGGCCCCAACCGGACCGAGGAGCCAGCCCCACAGGACCATGGAAAGAAACACCACGAGGGGGGAGAGGCCGAGGGCGCGGCCGAGAATGCGGGGCTCGAGCAAGTTGCCGATGATGAAGTTCACCGCGAGGTAACCGAGCGCCGTCGCGAGGGCCTCACCGGGGCCGAGGAGGACGAGGGCCAGGAGCACCGGGGGGACGGCCGCGATGATGCTGCCGATCGTCGGGATGAAGTTCAGCAGAAAGGCGAGCAGCCCCCACAGCATCGGGAAGTCGACGCCGACGACCACGCAGAGGGAGCCGCAGAGCAAGCCGGTGGCGGAGCTCGTCGCGGTCTTCACGGCGAGATATTTGTTTACCCTACGGGCGCCCCGGGCGAGGCGGTCGAGGCGCGCCGGGTCCGCGATGACCCGGAGCAGTTTATCCCGGAGCCCGAGGGTCTCGAAGAGCATGAACACCACGATGACCAGCACCAGCATCAGGTTCGAGAGCATGCCGGCGATGTTCTTCAAGAGGCTGGCGACGGTGTCCATGACGGTGCCCGGCGAGATGACCTCCCTCACCTGGTCCGAGCCGACGCTGTATGCCTCGAGCCACTCGGTCGTGCTGGTGAGCCAGATCGCGAAGAGCGCCTCGTAGTCCGCGAGGCGCAGCGAAAAACCCGCCAGGCTTTCACTCACCGCAAGACCGATGATCGTGAGGCCCGCCGCGTCGATGAGCAGAGCCAGGATGACGGCGATGGACGCCGGCACGCCCCGCTTCTCCAGGCCGAGGACCAGGGGAGCGGTCACGATGGTGAGAAACGTAGCGAGCAGCAGAGGGACGAGGAGCGGCGCGGCGAACTTGATGCCAGCACCCACCACGACCAGGGCCGCGAGCAGCGGAACGACTCTCGTTTCTCTTCGTCCGTCCATCAGAAGGTCAACCGTCGACGTCGGCCGCATCGACGGCGGAGAGGGCCCGGGGAGCCCAGGGCAGGTCGGAGAAGCTCACCGGAGTGAGAGCGTAGACGAGGGTGTCGCGGAGTTCACCATCGGGGGCCTTCGTCTGATTGTGAAAATGCGCTTCGCGTATGAAGCCCAGGCGCTCCGGAATGGCGGCGCTCGGACGATTGTCGGGGTCGCAACGGATCTCGACGCGGCTGCCCTCGAGGCGGCCGAAACAGACGGCGGTCAAGAGCTGCACGGCCTCGATGGCGATGCCGCGGCCGGTCGCGCTCTTGCGCAACCAATACCCAATCTCGAAAGCGCGCCGTTCCCAATCGATGCGATGCAGGCCGCTACCGCCGAGGATGCGCCCGTCGTGGCCCCGGAGGGCCACGATGAGGTCCTCGCGGGTGAGCCACATGCCGGCGGCGCGCCGGGCGAAGGCCTCGCTGTCATCCGAGTTGGCGTGGTGGTCGACCCACGGGAGCCAGGGGTAGAGGTGGTTTCGATCCTCGTCGACGGCCTCGTAGATCGCCGGCCCGTCCCCCCGGCGGAAAGGCGTGATGACGACGCGCTCGCCGACGAGGCGCGCTGGCAATGCGAGGAGCTCGGGATGGAAACCGTGGAGGGGCACGTCAGGGGAGACGATACAACACCCGGGCGTTCTCGGTCGTGAACCGGGCCACGGTTTCGAACGCCTCCCCCCGGGCTGCGGCGACGGCCTCGGCCACCCTGGCCACGGCCGATGGTTCGTTCCTGGTCGAGACCGCCCCGGATAGCGGTTGATCGGGGGCGTCCGTCTCCACCAGGAGCCGGCCTGCGGGTACCCGGGCTGCCGCGGCCCGAGGCTTCCGAGCTTTCGGTCGCACAACCGCCCCGGCAAACCCGAGATGGAGGTTGAGAGCAACGTAGCGGTCCACGAGCTCCGCCGAGCCGCTGTAGCTGTGCACGACGCCGCCGTGGGGGAAGGGCCCACCTCGCTCGAGGTGCTCGAGGGCTGGGCCATGGGCGCCGACGATGTGCAGGATGACGGGGAGCCCGAGAGCCCGCGCCGCATGCCGATGGGCATCGACCGCTCGCCCTTGGGCCTCGAGGCTGACCCCCTCAGAGGTGACTCGAGAGTCGAACCCGGTTTCCCCAATGGCGACCGCGCGATGAACGCCGGCTTCGGCGACGAGGGCCCCGAGGGCATCTCCGAGAGAGGCTGCGGTGAGACCTGGCAGAACCTCGGGATGCACCCCGACGGCGGCGAACACGTCGTCGTGGGCGGCCGCGAGAGCTCCGGCTCGGGCCCAATCGCGCGGGTGCACCGCGGCGACGACCATGCCAACGACGCCCGCGGCCCGGGCCCGGTCGAGGACGAGATCGCGGTCCGCGTCGAAGGCGACGAAGTCTAGGTGACAGTGGCTGTCGAAGAGCGCTGGCGTCGCCGTCACGTCGACGGCGCGTCGGCCGATCCCGATGCTTTGGAGGCCTTGGATGCCTTGGACTTCTTGGAGCCCGACTCGACCGTCGCGACCTTCACCCCATTCTCGTCGAAGCCCTTCAGCTCTGACGTGATCCGCCTGAGCAGCGACTGCTTCTGGTGGAAGGGCATGAACGCCGACTTGAAACCGTTGGTGATGATGCGCTTGATGTCCGGCATGCCGAGGCCCATCTGCGTATGGCAGAGCCACAACTCCCGGGAGACCGAAGTGTCGGTGATGAGGCGGTTGTCGGTGTTGATCGTCACCCGCAAACCGAGGTCGTGATAGAGCTTGAGGGGGTGACTCGCGAGGTCCCGGACCGCGCCGGTCTGCACGTTCGAGCTGGGGCAGCACTCGAGGGCGATGCGGTGGTCGTTCATGTAGTGCAGGAGCCCGCCATCTTCGCGGAGGCGACACCCGTGACCGATCCGGTGCGCACCGCAGTCGTGAATGGCCTGGTGGATCGACTCGGGGCCATACGCCTCGCCGGCGTGGATGGTCACGTTGATGTTGTTGTCCCGGACCAGCTGGAACGACTCGATGTGGTTCTTGGCCGGGTGGTCGTACTCGGCGCCCGCGAGGTCGAAGGCGACGACGCCACGGCCCTTGTACGCCACCGCGAGTTGCGCCATCTCGAGGGAGGACTCAGGCGAGATGTTTCGGATGCCGCAGATGATGATGTTCGAGTGGATCCCGAACTCTTCCTGGCCGTCGTTGAGCCCCTCGAGGACCGCCTCGACGACCTGGGTGAGACGCAAGCCCTCGCGTGTATGGAGCATCGGCGCGTAGCGGACCTCCATGTAGCGCACGTTCTCCTTCGCGGCGTCCTCGGCGAGCTCGTAGGCGATGCGCCGGAGCGAATCCTCGGACTGCATCACCCGGAGGGTGACGTCGAAGGCCTTCAGGTACTCGACGAGGGACCCGGTGTTTTCACCCAGGTGCATGAGCCGGGAGAGGCCGTCGGCGTCCTTCCCCGGGAGCTCGATGCCGTCTTGCTCGGCGAGCTCGAGAATGGTCGAGAGGCGGAGCGAACCGTCGAGGTGAACGTGAAGATCGGTCTTGGGGAGTTGCTCGAAGAGCGAAAGCGAGAGCGTCATCGAGGAATGGTAGTAGAAGCCTGGCGCTTGCTGCAAGGTGAGTCACTCGACGGCTCCCCTCTCGCGAGGCCCCAGAATCATCTATGCTGATGCCCATGCCGTGCCAGCTCCTTCGCAGTCTTCTCCTTCTGGCCCTCGCATCGTCGCTGCTGATCGCCTGCACCAATAGCCGGCGGGGGGGCGCGCCCGACTCGGGCCTGCCCCCGTCGGATGCCGGCGACGACGGCGGAATGACGTTTCCCGATTCGGGGGCGCCCTTCGACTCGGGCGCCGCCCGAGACTCGGCTACGCCCGTCGACTCGGGGCGGCCGATAGACTCTGGGACGCCGGTCGACTCGGGCCGTCCCGACTCCGGTACGCCCGCCGTGGATTCGGGCACCGCTCCAACCGACTCGGGCTTGCCGTCCCTCGACGGCGGCCTGCCCCTAGGAGACGGCGGCGTTTGCATCCCGGGAACGGTCCCGTGCCCCGCCGGTGAGATGTGCTGTGACCTCGGTTTCGGGTTCGGCACCTGCGCCGTCACCTGCCCTTAGGGTCGCTCTTCGCCCGGTTCTGGAGCGCCTCGAGGGTCGCCTCGAGCTCTTTGGGGGCGACGCTGACCCGCGTCGGCATGCCGCCGGACAAACCGAGGATCGCGAGCAGGTCGATCCCGCTGTCGAACTGCGCCGCCGCGGTGACCGCGCTCTCGTCGTAGACGACGGAGATGGGCGCTCGCTCCTGGCCGATGAGCAGAAGCAGGGTCTTGTCGTAGGGACCCTTACGGTCCCGAGCGTCGACGACCGCCACGTCCCCGACGAAGCGATACTCGCCGGCGAGGCGCCGGGACTCGGCCTCCATGCGCTTCAGCCCCTCGGCGGCCTTTTGGATCTCCGCGTAGATCCCCGGATCTTCCGCGCCGGTCACGAGGAATCGGATGATGATGCCTTTGAGCCCGTCGTCGCGATGCCGGGCTCTGAGGGCGCGATCGACCGTCGCGGCGATCTCCGACGGCGTGCCGGTGCGCGTGTCGATGGCCCGGGCGTCGGCATCGGCGCCGGCATACGGCTCTTCGCCGCCGCGAATCCACTTGGCCGCGGAGCAGAGTCCGTCGAAGTCGATATGACAGCAGATGGTGTCGATGGGTCCAGCGCGTTCGACGAGGGCCGGGGTGATCATCTCGGGGCACGCCCCGTGCTGGGCCTTGGTGGCGAGGACAAAGCGCGGGTCGGAATCGTACTCCCGGTGCAGGGCGTGGTCGTGGTGGTCGACCCACATCGCGAGGCGGTCTCCGAGGCCGTCGATGAACTTACGCGTGACCTTGTCGAAGCTGACGCCGCCGGCCTCGGAAGCGAAGGCCACGTCCAAGACGACCACGCGACCCTCGAGTCTCTTGGCCTTCGGGAGTTTCCGGGGCGTGCCGTAGGCAATGTGGGGGAATTTCATGGGGGCCTTGGGGGAGGGACCCGAGGATGGTGCGCGAGGCCTGTGCGCGCAACAGCTTGCCTCGTGGCCGAGGGCGGTGGATGGTCGCCCGGTGCAGGGCGAACTACCAAACGGAACCCGAGTATTGCTCGTCGGAGGGCCCCTCGCCGGGGCGGCGCTACTCCTCCTGGTCGTATTTCTGGCAGAGCGGGGGAACGAGACGCCGGCCCCTTCGGCCTCCTCCTCCGCGGACTCCACGGAGACCCAGAGCCACGTCGACGACTCGGCCCCGGCGACGTCACCTGCCGCCGGGGGCACGCTCCTCGCACCGGCGGGGTACGTAGCCCGGGACCTCGACGCGTTCGAGAGCTCGGTCCTGCACCTGGGCCTCATCGACCGGGAGGGCGCAGGCACGCTCTGCACCATCGGTGGAGGAACGAATGCCGCAGCCCCCCTCGCCCTGGCGCGATGCCGGACCGCGACGCCGGCGGAGCTCACGCGTCCGGCACCGGGCAGCGTCGCGGATGCCCGGCCCCTCGGGGACGCCAGCTACCAAATCGGGCCCGGAGGCGAGCTCGTCGTCACGGGCACGTCGGGCAACCACGCCGTGACCCCAATGCCCGAAGAGCCGGAGGCGATCCACGTCTGCGAGGCCGGCGACACCCGCGTCGTCGCCGTCGATGGCAACCTCGTACACGGCGTGCGACAGACCGCGGTCGCTTTCATCGATGCATCCGCGGGGAGCGACGCCATGCTCGTCGAGACCCACGTCTACGCTTACCACCTCGCATGCCGTCCCGACGAGGCGCGACTCACCTGGCTCGAAGCCGCCGTCGAGGGCGAGAACCCAATCCTCGTCGTTGAGCAAGTCGTATGCACCCGGGAAGGCTGCGAGACGATGCAAAACCGACTCCCCCGGACGGGCACGGATCCGGTCGTCGCGTGCATCGCCGGGCAGGTACTGCTGCTGTCCGCGGGGGAAGATGGCACTCGCATGCGCATGGCACCGGTTACAGCGATCGACGACGCTCCAGACCTCGACGTCCCGCCGGATGGCGATTTCCCAGTGCTGTCCCGGGCCCTCTATGCCCGCGGGGGGGCCGCGGTCGTCGTCCTGCGCACGAGCAGGGGGGTGCGTGCGCTGCGCGTCGATGCGACGGGCGTAGTGAGGCCCCTGCCCGTCACCGGCAGCCCCGAGCCGGGTCTCTGAGACCCCGGCAAGAATGCTGCTAGACTGTTCGGCGGAGATTCAGAAATGTCACTTCGTATGCTTTGCCTTCCCGCCCTCTTCGTTCTTCTGACCGCCGCGGCCTGCGGCGACGACAGCAGCCCTCCGGCGGGGGACTCGTCGGTCGATTCGGGAGGAGGCACCGACGGCGGCGGAACTGACGGCGGCGGCACCACCGACGGCGGCGGCAATACCGATGGCGGCGGCACCACCGATGGCGGCGGCACCACCGATGGCGGCGGCACCACCGATGGCGGCGGCACCACCGACAGCGGCACAGCCACCGACGGCGGCGGAGCCGTGGGCATCGAGTGCATGGACATGACCTGCGACGCCGCCACCGAGCAGTGCTGCGTCACACGCATGGGCATGACGGCCACCGCGTCGTGCATCGCTGCCGGCGCCACCTGCGAAGGCGGAGTCACGGTCGACTGTGACGGCCCCGAAGACTGCGGCGGCAGCGAGCTCTGCTGCGCCAGCCTCGCCATCTCGGGCACGACCGTCGACTGTCGGCCGACCACCGAGGGCTGCGGCGGCCCGAGCGCCTTCACCGAGTTCGAGCTCTGCCACAGCGCTTCCGACTGCACCGACGGCTCCGTTATGTGCTGCCCCATCGACCGCTTGGGCTTCTCTGGCTCCGTTTGCCGGGCGAGCTGCACCATCGGCTTTCCAGGAACCTGAGGGGGAGGACCTCCCCATCGAGGAGGTGCCGAGCGGGGGCCCCTGCCCAAGGGGAGCCCTGGCCTCGCCGCCGTGAAGAACGCCGCGATCACCGCCCCTGGCGGCGGCTGCGGCGTCTCTTGTGGCGCCACGGCGGCGCCATAAAGGCGCCAAATTGGCTCCGGAGCGAAACGAGTGCGATCCCTGGCCACTGAAATAGGCACTGGCAACGGATGTTTCCAGTGCAATTGCCGTACATCTCCCGAATTCACCTACAATATTTTTACCGTGACCCTGGTATGGATCGTGCTCCTGTGTCACAGCGTTGGCTGAAAGTTCCAGTCGTAGTGAAGGTGGCGGGGAAAATGGAAGCGAATCGCAAAAAGACAATCGAGCGGGAAGTTGAGGACAGCGGCGTACGACGACGACCCACCCCGCCCCAGGGAACAACCGGAACAACGGGAATTCCTCCTCTGAGAGCCCTCCGGGGCCTCGAAGCGCTAGAGGCCCTCGACGCCCGAGACGGCGAAGTCGCCCGGCGCGCCCTCGAGGCCCGGGAGCTGCGAGAAGAACGACTCAGCGCCGAGATGCTCGGCTTCGATCTGCCCGGGCCCGCGGAAGCCGGGGCCTCGGTCCTCGAGTTGGCAGACGAGGCTCGCGTCGACTTCGACCACCTGGTCGATGTCAGCTCCGCACCAAGGATCTTGCGAAGCTCGTCGCTGGCACCTGCCGCTCCCTTCGAAGAAGTCGGACAACCCTTCCTCGCCCCGGCGAAGTCCCGGGTCTCCCCGGCGATGCGCCGGGCCGGATACCTCAGCGCCCTCGTCCTGGGAGCTGGCCTTTCATGGATGGCGATCGGTCCGAGCCTCGAGACCGCTCCCACGATCGAGGAGGCCCCGGCAGTTGTCGCTGCCGCCGCGGCGACCGTGGCAGCGTCCGCCGAGGTCATCGCCGAGGTCGCCCCGGAAGCCGTAGCGGTGATCCCCGAGGTGCATCAACCCGTGGCCGACGAAGAGGGCGGAGTGAATCAGGAGCTTACCGCCCCGCAGAGCCGGGAGGCTGCGGCGACCCCGCGCGTCACCACCTCCACGGTGACGACCGAGGCGCCCGCCGAAGGCGAAGCCACGACCCCCGAGCCGAGCGCACCGGAGGCGACGCCGGTCGGGACGGCCGCTGCCGAAACCGAAGCCGCACCGGAAACAGAAGGAGCTGATCCGCTGAACGTCGCACCAGGCGATCGCGCCCTCGCCGTGAATACGGCCGCGGAGCCCGGGAGCGTACTGCAGGCGGTGGACCAGGCCGTCGGCGCCGAGCGCCCGGAAGTCGCCGAGGCGGCGGCGGAGCCCGAAGAAGCGGCGCCGAGGGTCACCCGAGCCTCGGTCAGTGCAGCGATGAACCACGTCCGCGATGCCGTCGAGGCCTGCGCCACGGGGCGCCACGGTCAGGCAAACGTGCAGATGATGGTGCACCCCTCGGGGCGCGTTCGCGGCGTACGCGTCGTGGGTACCTTCGCCGGGACCGTGCAAGGGTCGTGCATCGCCCGCGAAGTTCGCGGAGCGCGCTTCCCCGCCTTCGAGGGCGCGGACTTCGAGGTCCACTTCCCCTTCCGCCTCTAGGACCCGAGCGCCCGGTCCACCACGGACCATAGACGCGCCTCGGCCGCGAGGCGCGGAGCCACCGCGGCTTCCCGGACCTGCTCCGGGCGTCGCGCCCCGACGATTGCGTGGGTGACTCCGGGGCGGGACAGCACCCACCCGATCGCGACGGCCGCCGCGGACGCGCCGATCTTGTCGCCGATGGCCCGGAGCGTCACCCCCCGAGCCGCGTGATGCACAAACGCGAGCCCTTGAAAGCGTGGGTCTCGGGCGCGCAGGTCGTGCTCGTCGAAGTGCGGCGGCGCGGTGTATTTGCCGGTCAGGAGCCCTCGGCCGAGGGTCTCGTAGGCGAGGAAGGGCAGACCGCGACCCTGGCAGAGCGGCAACAAGGCGCGCTCCCCTTCACGCCGTATCAGGGAAAGAGGGGACTGGAGGGACGCTACGCCGCGGGCATCGGCCGCGAGGGCAGCGGTGAGGCCCGCCGCGTTGTAGTTGCACAAGCCGAACGCGCAAATCTTTCCTTCGTCCCTCAATCGAACGAGGGCACCGACGGTGTCCTCGAGGGGTGTCCCGTGTTCACAGGGCCAGTGCACCTGAAGCAAGTCGATGCGCTCGACGCCGAGGCGCGCGAGGCTCGCTTCGCAGTCGGTGCGCAGGTGCTCGGGCGTAAGCAGGCTCTCGGCGTGGTCGGTCGCGGGGTCGAAGCGCACACCAACCTTGGTGGCGATGCGGACGTCGTGCTTGCGCGAACCGAGGGCCTGGACGAGCAACGCGTCCGCCGCGCCGTGGCCGTAGAGGGGAGCGGTGTCGAACCAGTCGATGCCCAGGTCGAGGGCGAGGTGCACCGCGGCGGTGGCCTCGGTCACATCGATCGGCCCCCAAGGGCCGCCGCCGAGGGCCCAGCAGCCAAAACCCACGCGCGACAGCGAGAGGTCGGTGTCTGAGAGGGCGCGTCGTTCCACAACCAACACCGTGCCCCATAGAGCCCGCCCCTGTCAGCCGCCTTCGTGGCGATTGCTAATCGTGGGCGCCGAGGGTCGCGGCGAGCCGGGCCACCCTCGCCGCGTCGACGGGAGCGTCGAGGACGCCGTCCTCTTTGATCCAGGTACCGACGATGGCGGCGTCGAAGAGGCCGCGGAGGGCGTCGGCGCGGTCCGGCGTCAGGCCCGAGCCGATGAAGACCGGGGCGCCGCCGGCGGCGTCACGGACGTCCTCGAGAAGGGCGCCATCGACCGGGGCGCCGGTGGCGGCGCCGGTGACGATCACCGCGTCGGCGCCTCCCCGCCCGAGGCACTCCCGGGTCGCCGTCGCGGCATCGAGAGCCACGAGGGGCGATGCGTGTTTGACCAGTACGTCGGCGAGAATCGCGACGTTTCGGGCGCCCAGAGCCGCGCGGTAGCGCAGGGAGGCGGCGGCCTCACCCTCGATGACGCCCTGGTCCGTAACGTAGGCCCCCGCGTGCACGTTGACGCGAATGAAGTCGGCAGAGGTGGCCACGGCGATGCCGAGGGCGGTGATGGCGTCGTTGCGCAGACAGTTGACCCCGACCGGCAGGCCCAGGGCCTTGGCCGCGCGAACGACGATGGCGAGGGCCGCGGCCTGATGGGCCGGGATGCGGTCCCCGCGGGTGCCTTTGACGAATGGCGCGGAGCCGAAGTTCTCGACGATGATTGCGTCTCCGCCGCCCTCAGCGATGGCCCGGGCGTCGGCGAGGGCGGCTTCGTAAACTGCCTCGATGCCCTTGCCGTCGTAGCCCGGGTCTCCCGGCAGCGCACGCAGGTGGACGACCCCGACGAGTCCCGTGGGGATCATTCGCCGCCTCCGGGTGCTCGGGGTGCCTCCCGCGTCGGCGGGGCCCGGTCAGGGGACGTGGGTCGCGGGGCCGGGGCCGGATGACCCATCGGCCCCGGGGACGGAGCAGCGGGGGGCGCCGGCGCGACGGGCGCCATCGGCATCGCCGGTGCGAGAGGCCGGAGGTCCCCGGGCACCAGAGGACGGCGGCCCGTGGCGGCGGCCGACCCAGCCCGGCCCTCGGGGGAGAGGCCGTCGCCAGGGTCGGCACCTTCGGTGGCCGCGGCGCCTTCTGTGCCTTCTGTGCCTTCTGCGCCTTCCGCCGGAGTGGGTGCTTCCGGCACCGGCCGCACGATGGGCGGCAGACCCACCACCGACCGTGCGTCATCCTCGACCTCCTGGGCCGTCGTCGCGACGACGCGGACCCAGGCCCGGGTCGCCTCGCTGCGCGCGTAGTAGACGGGCCGGGTGAGAGGGAGTTTGACCATCTCGAGGTGGCCGATCTCTTCGCCATCGGCGCCCGTCCACGAGAGGGTGAGCACCGGCTCAGGGGCCGCGTCGGTGCGCCCTTCGAGGTCGGCGCCGGGTTCGGCATCGAGCGCGAGGTAGCTCTGAACCCGGAGCCGACCGAGGCGGTCGAGCCAGTTGCCGTAGAGCTCGTTGATGCGATCCTGGTCATCGGCGGCGACCCAGGCGGCCTGCTGCTCGTTCGCGTGATCCCGGTGTACGAGGGCCTTCCGGGACCCCTCGATTTCGACCTCGAGGCCAGCGACCTCGGTCATCTCGAAGGCATGCAGCTCGCGCTGCATGAGCTGGAACTCGGCGTTCTCGAGGCCCCGGACGACTTCGCCAGTCAGGAGATAGACCGGCCCCCCGTTGGCACGGCGCAGGTAGCGATCGCCGCCGCCGAAGGTCGTGCCGCCGACGTGAAACGCCTCGTCGCGGTCTCCGCATGCCATTTCGAGGGTGGCGCGACTCTCTTCGTCGAGGCCGAGCTCGGCGAAGACGTCCTCGTCGACCTCACCGAGGGAGCGCACGGCACGCAGGGGAGCGATGGACTCGAGGTACTCGTCAATGCCGTCGTTCGTCACGAACTCGACGTCGTGGGGATGGTCTTCACCGTCGGGGTTCCGGGCGACCTTGACCCACCATGCGCGGAGCTCGCCTTCACCCCGAGGCTCGAGGATCACCCGACGCCGGTCATTGATGAAAGTCAGACGGGTCACGTCCGCAGGCAGGCATTCGGCGACGACGATGCCATCACCGTCGCCGTCCGCCAATTCATCCGAGGTCCAGACGACGTAGGCCGAGGCGAGACCGACCAACGCGAGGAGAATGTGCACGCTGAGATTCTTCACGGCGTTTCCTCCTCTTTGTGCTCTTGGTCCTCTTCGTCTTCACCGTCCGGCTCGTCGTCACCGTCAGGTTCGTCAGGCTCGTCGGGCTCGTCGGGCTCATCGTTCCCAGAGGTCTCCTCGTCTCGCTTCTTCCGGGGCGCCGCGGAGGCCCCTCGCCGCGACCCAGCGGGGGCGGGGTCACGGCGGGAGCCGCGACGGGAACGGCTAAGACCAACCCAGATCGCGATGGCGAAGAACGGCAACGGGGCGCCGAAGCTCGTGAGCCAGAACCACAGTTTGTCCTCCTCGGCGCTGTGCTCGATGCGCACGTCTTCCTCGGAGCTGACCTCACCGACGATCTGCTCCTGACCGATGAGCCATTGGATGACGTCGCCAAAGAGCAAGACGTTGCCCGGGTTGCGGATGACCTGGTCGGTCACGAAATCACCGTCGGGAATGATCACGGCGCGACCGTCTTCGCCTTCGCCCGCGGCGGGCAGCGTCACGGCGGCGATCATCTCCATACGCCCGGACTCCTCGGTTGGGTCCCGAGTGAAGTCGCCATTCGTATCCAGGAAGAAACCGTCGCCGCTGCGCAACGGGAAGTCGACGGTCGCGCCCTCGGGGGCGCCCTCACCCTCGTAAGGGCTGACCGCACCGCCGCGGACGAAGACCGAGGCTACCTGCGAGGCGTTGCGGCTGACCATGGTCACCGTCGGATGCGACGAGTAGTGGCTGGTGCGCACCAGCGTGCGGTCCGCGAGGGTTCCACTCCGGCGAACGTGGTCCCGCTCGGAGGCGAGCACGCCGTTGCGAATGGTCACCCCGAGGCCGCGGAGGAGCGGGCCTAGGCCGTGGTCGACGTCGGGGTCGACCATCACCAGCAAGCGTCCGCCCCCTTGCACATAACGCAGGAGCGAGTCGGCCTCCTCTGGAAGGAAGGCCTTCCGGGGACCGACGACCGCCACCGCCGGCGCGCCGCCGGGCACCTCGTTGGCGAGGCCCTGGGCCATGCCGAGGGGTTCATGGACGATGTTCGATCGCGACAGGGCGTCCATCAGGTATCTGGTGGACTCGCCCTCCCCAGCGCCCGCGACGCCGGACTGAGTGCGCTCGTCGTGACCCGTCGTCAGGTGCATCTCGCGCCGCTGCATCACCAGCCGCGCAAAGGTGCGCTGGAACCGACCGTCGAGGGTGCGCAGACGGCTGCGAGCCACCTCGAGTTCGGTGCCGACGTCGAAGGATTCGGCCTGCTGGCCCTCCCCTTCGCCGCGCAGGAGGACGACGTTGCCGTTGCCGCTGACGCGATGCTGGCGAGCGATCTCCGGTGCGAGGGCGTGGTCCCGGACCTCGTAGTCGAAGTCCTCGGAGGCCGCCGCGAGGGCGCGGAAGTAGGGCTCGACCTGCTCCCGGACGTCGTTGATCTCCGGGTAGAAGAGCACCACGTGCACCGGTTCGGTCAGCGACTGGACCATCCGGGTCGCGGTGTCGCTCGGCCGGGACGTCTTGAAGTAGGTGAGGTCTTTTCGCCAGTCGCGCTCGGTCGCGACGTAGTTCATCGAAAAGACGAAGATCAGGGAGAGCGCGATGGCCATGCCGTCGAAGGCCGCAGTCCGGATGCGACGCGGCTCCACGGCCTCGGGGATGGGCATACGCCGGTAGGCGAGCTCCATGAAGAGCAAGGCCGAGCCGCCGACGGCCATGAAGGACGGCCAGAGCACGCCGAAAATCGGGCCGAGGCCCGACTCCTGGCCCGCCCCGTCGTGGCCGAGGAGGTCGAGACCCGCATCGGTGGACATACCGTAGAGGCCGAGGCCGACGAGGACCGCGGCCGAGGCGTAGAGCAAAGCGCGCTCGGCGCCCCGGGCGGCCGGCGGCGCTTTGCCGATGACCGCGAGACGCTGGCCGACGTCGGCGCCGACCAGGAGAACCCCGAGCCAGAGGAAGGCATCATGGGCCGTACCCTCGCCGAGGATCTGCTGGGCGATGACGACGAACATCAGCCCGACTGCCAGGGCGACGGCGCCCCAAACGCTAGAGCGGGTCATCAGCGCCACCTCTGGGATTTGAGGACCCTGGTCGCGGACAGCAAGGAGACGTAGATGATGCCGGCGAAGAAGGCGAGGTCACTCAGCTGCACGATGCCGTTCCGGAAGTTGCGGAAGTGCGTGTAGTACGGCGCGAAGGTCCCGAGGATGGTGCTCGACGCCGGGGTGGCCGGGTCGCTGATACGCGCCACCCAGAACGTCGCCTCGAGGATGGCTA
>JAFDCW010001027.1 GCA_019312705.1 Deltaproteobacteria bacterium | reverse complement strand
AGGCGTTCTCCGGCATGCAGCGCAACCGCCATCGCGTCCCGGGGTTTGGGCTCCGAGTCTTCATCGACCCATTCGCCGCCCCGGTCCCCGAAGACCGAGACAGAGCTCCCGACGAAGAACCGTTTGGGGCGGAGCCCCTTGGCGCGAAACGCCTCCACCAGATACCGGGGCCCCCGGGTGAGGGTGCCCGAGAGGGTCGCCTCGTCGTCGCTGTCCGGGCGCACGAGGTAGAGCACCTGGTCGACGTCGGGGATGCGCCGCAACGTATTCGGGATGGTGACGTCGCCCTCGACCGGATTGAGGTTCATCGGGAGCTTCGACGGGTCGCGCCTCATGCCCCAGACGCCGTGGCCCTGGGCCGCGAGGCGGATCCCGATGGCCGACCCGAGGTGACCGCAACCAACGATGAGGATTCGGGACATGGACCCGGGAACGATACCCGAACACCGGGGGGGCATCGTCACCGATTGAACGGCGAATTCGGGCGCCGCTCAAACCGTAGGCGCAGACGTGTCGCCCCTTGCCGGCGGGGTCTCCTTGCTGCCCTTTCGGCGCGCGGTGGTGTGAGCTCGGTCGAGCACACCGTCGACCAAGCTCACCAGCTCGTGCACGTTGCGCGCAACCCATTCGGGGTGGTCGTCGTCGACGAGCTGCGGGAAGTGCCCCCCGTACACGAGGCGGTACCACTGTGAGTCGGGAAGCCCCGCCGCCGAGAAGGACTCCCGGGCGAGGTCGGCGGAGACCAAGGGGTCGTCCGGGGTCGTCACGACGGTGCACGCGCGGAGTTCTTCGGGAGGCGCGGGGCGAGCGCCCGCGAGAGCCCAGAAGAGAGTGGCGACGCGTAGCCCTCCCAGTCGCAGCGCGCTGCGCGCCATGTCATCACGAACCCCGACGTGAGTGCGCGCAAGGCTCGCGTCTCGACGAAAGAGAATGCGCGCGATCCGCGAGCGAATCTTCTGGGGCGTACCAAATACGATGATCGCCATGAGCGCGTCGAGGCGGGCCTTCAGGCGCAAATGCCAGCGGAAGAAGAAAAGCGCCGGCGTGAGGCAGATCCGATGAACACCCGGCCCGAGGTCGGTCTCCCGGGCGCAGAGCAGCGCCGAGGCCGCGTACGAGTGCCCCATCACCACCGTGGGGGTGCCGTCGAGGCCGATGAGTTGGAGCCACGCGTTCATCGTCCGGACCAGGCCCGCGGGCTCCAGGGTCCCCGGGGGGATGTGCGTGCCGAAACGCGACTCTCCGAAGCCGACCACGTCGGGGACGAGCGCCACCGCCATGCCGTTGTCCCGGGCGATGCCCACGGCGACGTCCTGCCACAGGTCGCCGCTGGTGAAGAGACCGTGCAGAAGGACGATGGTTTGCTTGGCCCGGGCGAGGGCCAACGGGTCGTCGAGGGGCCCGAGGCGCTCATCCCGGGCGTAGAGGGACCAGGAAAAATCGTCATAGCCGGTCGCCGCGCGAAACGCCTCGATAGCGGATTCGTCGAAAACGCCCGCGCTGGCCAGATCGGAGAGCATGTAGCGCGCGCGGAAGATGTGCTCACCGAAGCGCTCGAGGGACCGTCGCCCAGCCGCCCAGCGGAAACCCGAGGCGTCGCGCAGTATCGGGGCGAGGCGCGTGGCGGCTTCGGTGTCGACGACGTCGATCTCGCGAAGGGCGCCGGCTAGGGCCGAGACGTCGGGAAACCGCTCATCGGGGTCTCCGGCGAGAGCGCGGGAGAGCACGGAGCCAAAGGCGTCGAAGAGCTCCGCCGGTAGAGCCAGGATGGCCCGGGCCGGGTGCATCGCCAAATCGCCACCGAGCATCACCAGGAAGGTTTTCGCGAGGGAGTATTGGTCAGATTTGGCCGTCGGCTCCCCTTGCCTTTGCTCGGGGGCCATGAACGCCGGCGTACCCAGCACCTTCGTGTCTTCTTCGGGTCGCTGCTCGTCCGTGAAGCGAGCGATCCCGAAATCTGCGAGGAAGGGGGTACCCGAGTGATCGAGGAGAATGTTCGCGGGTTTGACGTCGCAGTGCACGACACCCTCGGTGTGGGCATGGGAGAGCGCCGACGCGATCGCGCAGGTGATGTCCACGGCCTCGGGCACGCTTAT
>JAFDCW010001026.1 GCA_019312705.1 Deltaproteobacteria bacterium | reverse complement strand
CGAAAGGGTCAGCGCGCTGTGGGCTGAGAACGACCTCATGACTGGGGAGAGTAGAGCAGCGACGGGCTCATATGAAGCCCGCGTTGCGGGGCCCGCTCTGCCTCGACGGCATGGCGCCCTCGAAGTCTCTCTCAGGCTTCGTCCTTGGAGCCGATGACTGGAAACTCCCCCGTCCGCAGCCCCTTCTCGATGCTGGCTCGAATCGAACTGCCAGACTTGCTTGGCCGTGCGCTCCGCGAGAGTGGTGGGAGTCGCACCCGGAAGGTCGTGCCGACCCCGGTTCGGCTCTCGACATCGATCTCACCGCCGAGGCTGTCGATGATCGAGTTGGAAATGGCGAGGCCAAGTCCGGTCCCAACTCCAGCTTCCTTGGTAGTGAAGAAGGGGTCGAAGATTCGATTTCGGATCTCGCTCGGGATTCCGGGGCCGTTGTCTTCGATCTGAACTTCGATTCTGCCGTCCTCGAGGGTCCGGGTTACGACGCGTACCCGGTTCTTCTTCGGGGCCTTTTCGGGGAAGGCCTGCCCTGCGTTGACTAGAAGGTTCACGAAGACCTGCCCCAGCCAGGCAGCATTTGCACGAACCGGCGCGGTCTCGAGCAGTTCGGTCTCCACCGTCGCGCACCCATCGAGGACCGGGCTTGCGAGTTTGAGGGAGGTGCCGACGACCCGGCGCACGTTGGTCGGACCGTGGGTCGACGTGTCGCTGCGTGCGAGGGAGAGCAGGTCCTGCACGATCACCCGCACCCTCTCGGCCCCGTCGAGGGCTTCGGCGACCATGCGCTCCGCGTCTTTTCGTCCATCCGCGTCGGGTACGAGCGTCGGCAGCGAGCGCCGAAGCTTTTCGAGATGGAGGACCACGTAGGTCAGGGGGTTGTTGATCTCGTGGGCGACTCCGGTCGCCAGGGTGCCCATCGTGGCCATGCGGTCAGCCTGGATGAGGCGTCCCTGCATGCGCTTGCGCTCCGTAACGTCCCGACCGAAGGCGAGCACGCACGGGCGCCCCTCGTATTCGAAGGGTATCGACGAAATCTCCACGCTCACCATTTCGTCGTTCTCTTGGCGAAAGCGGTACTCGTAGGGGCGAAGGACCTCGCCCGCGACCATTCGCTTCAGCCTCTCCTTCATGACCGGGATGTCGTCTTCGTGTACGACCTGATCGAGACCCGTCCCCGGGGGGGGTGCGTCGTGGATCACGAAGATCGCGTCCGGGGCAGCTTCCGTGAACGTGCGAAAGCGAGCCTCGGAGGTGCGTAGGTGCTCCTCGATGGTGATGTGCTCGGAGACGTCCCGGATGAAGGTGACGAAGGCCCGGGCGCCGTGGTGCATCGCTACGGTGATGGAGATCTCCACCGGGACCCGCCGTCCGTCCGGGGTGCCGACGAGCATGCGAAGTACGCGGCCTTCATCTCGTCCCGCGCGGCGGCGCTCTTTCAGCTCTGCGAGGCGGCCTTGCTCCTCCGGCCGGAGCACGGTGAGGGGACCGGCGGACATGGCCTCCTCGGCGCTGAGACCGAAAATCCGGGCTGCCGCGTTGCTCACGTAGACGCGCTCGAAGCGATCTTCTTCCTCGACCGTGACCATCATCCCGATGGCTGCGCTGTCCATCGCTGCGAGCAGCGTGTCGGAGAGGTCGCCGAGGTCACCGAGGTCGGGAGCCACGTACTGATGGTAACCCGAATGACGTGCAATTACGCCATTCGCCGCGTGCGTTCTGCTCGCCCCACCGTCAGGGGCCCGACTCGTCGGGGCCGGGGCTTCGGCGCAGCACGTTTGCTCCTGCGATGCGTGTTCACATCGATTACGGGCCGCTGTAGGTTTCCGTGATGGCACCGCCGTTGCTGCCGACGTTGAGCGTTCTCCGAGAGCGCTACGTGACCGAGGGCCGGCCCCTACCGAAGGGTATCGAGGGGGCCCTCGCCGCCGATCCCCGCGCCGGGGCCAAGGCGATCCTCGACGCTGTCCTTCGGCGCCGCAGGAAGAACCGCGTCGAAGGACAGCGCCTCCGGCGCATCCTCCGCTATGAGCAAACGCTCTGGCGTGATGGGGCCACCCACGTCGCGGGCGTCGACGAGGTGGGCATGAGTCCCCTCGTCGGGCCGGTGGTCGCGGCGGCGGTCATTCTCCCCGAGGGGTACCGAGCCCGGGGAGTCGACGACTCGAAGAAGCTCGATCGCAAGGCTCGCGAATGCCTCGCGGAGATCATTCGGCGCGACGCCATCGCCTGGGCCATCGGACGCGCCGAGCCCGAGGAGATCGATCGCATCAACATCTATCACGCAGGGCTCCTGGCGATGCGTCGGGCGGTCGAGGCCCTCTCCGTGACCCCCGCGCATTTGCTCATCGACGCCCGGGCCCTCGATGACGTGCCCATTCCCCAGACTCGGATCATCCACGGCGACGCGGAGAGCATCTCCATCGCGGCGGCCTCCATCGTGGCGAAGGTCCACCGCGACGCGCTTTTGGTCGACCTCGACCGCGAGTATCCCGGGTACGGCTTCGCGAAGCACAAGGGCTATCCCGTCGCCCAGCACTACGCTGCGCTGGACCGCCTGGGGGTCACCCCGTTTCACCGTCGCAGCTTCGGTCCCGTGAGGAGGGTGCTCAGCGGGCTCACGGCCCGCGAAGAACGTTCCTGATCAGCTCTCCGCGGGAAGGCTGTCGTGCGGTGCGAAGACCGGCTGCCATACGTGGTAGGCGCGCTTACTCGCATGAGGAAGGAGCTCCCGGGCGACGCTGCGCATCGTCGGGTATCGGTCTGCGGGATCGGTTGCCATCATTTGCAGCAGGACCGCCTCGAAGCCCTCGTCGAGGTCTGGCACGTGGTGCCGTGGCGCGTCGAACTGACCATCGGCCACCTGATAGAGCAGCTTTGGGCCGCGAGCGGCGAAGGCCTTTTTGCCGGTGACGCACCGGTAGATGACGGCGCCGAGTTGAAACTCGTCCGTCCGCCGGTCGAGTTCGGTCTTACCCTGGGCTTGCTCCGGGGCCCACCATCCGGGGGTGCCGATGATTCCTTCGCCGGCGTCCAGGGTCAGTTCTTCGTGCGCATCGCCTCCCACCAGCTTTGCTATGCCGAAGTCCAGAACCAGGGGCCTCGTCGAGCCGTCGTGGGACCGGGCGAGGAAGATGTTTCCGGGCTTGAGGTCGCGGTGGATGGCGCAGCGGGAGTGGGCTTCGTGCAGCGCGCTCAGGATTGGCAGGAGCAAGTCGACGGTGCGCTCGACGGTGAGCTGTTTCTCCCGCTCGAGGTATGCGTAGAGGGATTCCCCGGAGAG
>JAFDCW010000256.1 GCA_019312705.1 Deltaproteobacteria bacterium | reverse complement strand
AGTCCTCGAAGAGCGCCTCATCCGTATGCAGAAGCAAGGCCACGGCTACTTCTGGATCGGTGGGCCCGGCGAAGAGGCCTTCAATACGGCCCTCGGACTGCTGCTCAAAAAGGGGCGCGGCCTCGACTACGACTTCACCCACCTGCACTACCGGTCGAGCGCGACGCTCCTGGCGATGGGCGGCGACTCGGTCGACTGCCTCCGGCAGATGCGCATGAAGGCGACGGACCCCCACAGCGGCGGCCGAAACTTCGTCGGTCACTACACCGCGCCCGAGTGGAACATGTGCCCCGTGTCGAGCCCCATCGAAGTTCAGTACTCGATCGGCATCGGCACGGCGATGGCGCAGCGTAAGCCCGGATGCACCGGCATCACCGTCATCCAGGGCGGCGACGCCGGGTCGGCCGAGGGCGACTTCGCGACCTGCCTCGTTTGGTCGTCGCGGCCCAAGCAGGAGCTGCCCGTCCTCATCATCATCACCAACAACGACTGGGGTATCTCGACTGCCGGCGGCACCCAGCACGGCGAAAAGAACGTCTCCGACCGCGGCAAGCCCTTTGGGCTCCGAACGAAGGTGATCAACGGCAACGACCCCGAAGAGAGCTACCGGGAGCTCGAAGCCGCGATGCGCTACGTGCGTGAGGAGAGGAAGCCCTTCGTGCTCGAAGCCCGGGTGTCCCGACTCTACGGTCACTCCTCCTCGTCCGGCTCCAACTACGTGACGGACGAAGTCGACGGGCTCAAAGAGCTCGAAGAGAAGCTCGACGCCCGGGGCCTGCGCAGCCTCGACGAGTCGAAGGCAAAGCGAGATGCGCTCTGGCACAAGCTGCAGGACGCAGCCCGAGACATCGGCTCCGAACCCGACCCCGCCCCCGAGGACGCCTTCAAACATGTCTTCGCGACGGAGAACGTCTCGGCCCGGGGCGTCGAAACGTCGGTTCACCCCCGCGGGGCAACCGACCTCGGGGCGTCGCCCCGGGAGGACGGCTGATGGCGACAGTCGTTCAAGCCGTGCGCATGGCGCTGCACATCGGTGAAAAGCACCTCGGCGTCACCGACATCTTCGGCGAAGACGCCGGCCCGCCCCTCGGCGGCGTCTTTACCGCTACCCAGGGCCTCGAAACAGCGTGGAATACGCCCCTCGACGAGCGCGGCATCGTGGGCATGGCCATCGGCCTCGCCCTCGCCGGCCAGAAGCCCGTCGCCGAGATTCAGTTCTGCGACTACGCGTTCAATACCATCGACCTGCTCAAAATCGCCGGCAATACCCATTGGGCATCGAACGGCGCTTACAACATCCCGATGGTGCTCATGACGCCGGTCGGCTCCGGCATCCACGGAAGCGTCTACCACTCGCACTCCTTCGACGCCCAAGCGACGCGCATCCCCGGCTGGAAGATCGTCATGCCGTCGAATCCCCTCGACGCCTACGGCCTCCTGATCTCCGCCATCCAAGACCCGAACCCGGTCATGGTGCTGCTGCCCAAGGCGCTCATGCGCGCCAAGGCCCAGGGCCCCGAGTTCACGATCCCCGGCGAACCCGCCGATGCCCGGGAGCTCGGCCACCGCATCGACGCCCCCCTCGGTGATCGCAGCGAGTGGACGCCGGACTGGCCCGAGACCCCGACCGAGGGCATCCCCCTCGGCAAGCTGCGCACCATCCGGCCGGGCCGGGACCTCACGGTCGTCACTTACGGCCGCCTGGTCTGGGCGGCGAAGCAGGCCGCGGAAGAGCTCGCCGCCGACGGCATCGAAGCCGAGGTCCTCGACCTGCGCTCGCTGCACCCCTACGACTGGGACGGCATTGCCGAGAGCGCCCGGCGCACCGGCCGCGTGCTCTTCGCCAACGAGGATACGGAGATCACCAACTTCGGCGAGCACCTCATGCGCCGCGCCGTCGAAGACCTGATGGACGACCTCGTCGCCCGGCCCCGGCTGCACGCCGGCAAGCACCTCCCGGGCATCGGCCTCGCGCCGAACCTCGAAAACGCCTCGGTGCCGACCCCGGACTCGATGAAGACCGCGATGCGGGAGCTCGCCGGTCTATCCGACAACACCGGTAGGGGCGCAGCGCCACGAAAGATCGCCCCGACGCGTTCCGTCGAGGATCACCTGCACCTCGACCTCGCCGACGCCGACACGGACTTCCGCGACGTCTTCGGTCGGGTGTACGGCGGCGGCGACGTGGCGGGCTAGGCCGCCAGAGGGCTTGTATCGCGACGACTATTCGTCGGCGGCTGGCGGCGCCGCCTCGAACGAAGGCGTCACGACGAAGTCGATGGTGCCCGTGTCCCAGGGGCCGACGAGGATGCGGCCCTTGCCGACGTAGACGTAGAGCTCGGAGGCGTCATCGACGGTGTAGTCGATCTGGTCGCCCGCGAAGAGCTGAGCCCTGGATGCGAGGCGGCTGGTCTCGCCGTCGGCGCCGACGCGGTGGATCGACGCGCGCACCAGCATGGGCGCGTCCTCGAACTGCTGACCGAAGCGCACGACGAGGGTGTCCCGACCGTCGGCGAGGGCGGCCTCGATGTCGGCGGGGTCGACCCGGTACCACTCGACCTCGCTGATCGCCGGATCACAGACAATGGCCAGGTCGACGCTCGGGTCGTCGACCGTGTAGCACTGGCTGTAGTCGATGGAGGCCGGGTGAGGCTCGTCGAGGGTGAAGGTCTCTGGCTCTGCGGGGCGAAGCCAGGTGATGCTGCCGAGGTCCGCCTTGGAGTCGTCGAAGCTGCCGACGTCGTCGTCGGCGAGGCCCGCCTCGGGGTTGTCGGCGCCGGGTTCGGCCTCGGTAGAGGCACAGGCGACCATGAGCAGACTGGCGAGAGCGACGACGACGAAGCGCATGGCGCGAGTATACCTCCAGCGAGGCCAGGCTCAAGGCGGCGTAAACGCGCTACTTCTTGGTCTTAATGCGCGGGGAGTAGAGCTGCGCGGATTGCTCGAGGAGCTCGACGACAAAGGCGACGCCCTCTTTCGTCGCACCGGCGTCGGTGGCCAGCCACTTTTCGACCAGCTCTGCGGCCTCACGGAACGCGGCCTCCCGGCCGACCATCTCGTGCAGCCAACCCTGGTTGCGCAGGGCGCGCGCCTGATCCCGGGTCCGGTTGAGGTCCTTGGTATCCGTCGCATGATCGCTGCGCAGGATGGTCTCGCTCACGCGATTCTCGCGGAGCGGACTTTCTTCGTTACTGGCTGACTCGGCGCCCACGCATCGACAATGCGGGATGAGAGGCGTAGGACGCAACGGCGTTCGTGTAGGAAACCTCACCCTCGTCTGCCTAGGATGTAATTGCGCAGTGACAGCACCCGGAACACGGCCTTTCGCGACGTTCTGAGACGTATAGGATGCCCCCTCCATGGATCCCACCGACGAACGAGGGCGTGAGTTGCTCACGCTGACCGCGCAGCTCCGGCACCACGAGGCGGCGTATCGCGCCGGCGCGGCGGAGATCCCGGACAGCGAGTTCGACGAGATGTTCGAGCGCTACCAAGAGCTCGCGACCGTCCTCGGGATCGACACCGACGAGCGCCTCGACGCGAGGCCCGGGGCCGACCACACGGACGGCTTCGAGACCATCGCCCACGAGGTTCCGATGCTGTCGCTCGAGAAGCTCTCCCCGAACCGGCGGGACAGCAAGGGCGAGGCCATGCCCCTCGGGGAGCAGCTCGCCAACTGGTACGACCGGAGGCGCAAGGACCTCGAGCTCGACGAGGGCACGGCCCTCGAGCTCTTGGTCGAACCAAAGGTCGATGGCATCAGCGTATCGCTGCTCTACCAGGACGGCGCCCTCACCCGGGCGGTCACCCGCGGTGACGGACGGAGCGGCGACGTGATCACCCGCCAGGTCCTCGCAGCCAACGCGGTGCCGGCGACGCTGAACGACATGCCTCGGACGATCGAGATCCGCGGCGAGCTGCACTGGCCTCGGCCGGCCTTCGAGGCTTACAACGAGCGCCTCGCGGCGGCCGGTGAGAGCACCCTGGTCAACCCCCGCAACGGTTGCGCGGGGCTCATGAAGCGCAAAGACCCGGACGGCCTCGGGGACGCAGGCGTGACCTCGTTCCTCTATCAGGTCGCCCGGTACGAGGGCGGCGAAGTGCCCGCCACTCAGGGAGAGGTGCTCGCCTGGCTGCGTAGGGCCGGGGCCCCGACCTACGAGGGCGAATACTTCCTGGCCGAAGACGGCGACGCGGCCCTCGCCTACTGTGACGGGTACGGAGATCGCCGAGGGAGCCTCGACTACGACATCGACGGTATGGTCATCAAGGTCGATCGCTTGGCCCACTGGGACCAGCTCGGCGGCACGGGGCACCACCCCCACTGGGGCATCGCCTACAAGTTCCCCCCGGAGCGCAAGACGACGGTCCTCGAAGGCGTCGACGTGCAGGTCGGCAAGACTGGCAAACTCACGCCCGTCGCGCACCTAACGCCAGTCTTCGTCGGTGGCACGACCGTATCCCGAGCGTCGCTGCACAACTTCGTCGAGCTCGCCCGCAAGGACGTGCGCGTCGGCGACACGGTCTACGTCGAAAAGGCCGGTGACATCATCCCCCAGGTCGTCGCCGTGGATCTCACGAAGCGCCCCATAGGCGCGGTGCCGGTGCCGCGGCCGACTGGGTGCCCGACCTGCGAGAGCGAGGTCGTCGAAGAAGAGATCTTCATCTACTGCCCTAACCCCGCGTGCCCGGACCAGATCCGCGAGCGCCTCCGGCACTTCGCGAGCCGGAAGGCGATGGACATCGACGGCCTCGGGGAGGTCCTCGTCGAGCAGGTGGTGACCGAGCTCGGGATTCGCTCGCCGGACCAGCTCTTCGGCCTGAAGTCGATAGACCTCGCGGGCCTCGATCGCATGGGCAAGAAGAGCGCCGACAACGTCATCCGCGGCCTCGAGGCAGCGAAGGGCCGGGGCCTCAGCCGAGTGCTCAATGCCCTCGCGATTCGCCAGGTCGGAGAGACCATGAGCGAAGACCTCGCGGCCCACTTCGGCTCCACCGAGGCCCTGCTCGCCTTTGCGGCGCGCTATGTCGCCGGGGACGAAGAGGCCGTAGAGAGCGTCGCACCCGAGAAGGCGAGCGAGCGCGGGGCCATCGAGGGCATGGCGAAGAAGAGCGCCGACATCATCTTCGCCGAGCTCGACTCGGCCCCGGTGCGCGCCGTCCTCGCCGGCCTCGGCGCCGCGGGGGTCGAGCTGAACGCGAAGATAGCCACCGTCACGGAGGTAGACGGCGTGGCCGGGAAGACCTTCGTGCTCACCGGCACGCTGCCGACCCTGAAGCGCAGTGAAGCCGGCGAACGCATCAAGAACGCCGGCGGCAAGGTGAGTGGGTCGGTCTCGAAGAAGACGGACTTCGTGCTCGCGGGAAGCGACGCGGGCAGCAAACTGGCAAAAGCCGAGAAGCTCGGCGTGACGGTCATCGACGAGGCAGCGCTCCTCGCCATGCTGGAGTGATGAGAATGTTTTCGAGACAGCACGTGCTCTTGACCATGATCGGCGCGGCGCTCTTGGCCCTCTTGGCCCTCTTGGCCGGCTGCGGCGGCGGCGAGAGCCCCGACCCGTTCACGGCCAATACGCCGGGGGCCGGAGCCGATAGCCCCTCGGATTTCGTCGGCGGCGAGACACGGCTACTCAGCCCCGGAGTCGGGGCGCGCATGCCGCTCCGCTATCAGGTCCCGGACGGGGATCGGGAGAGCTTCGACATGGTAATCGTCCTCGGCGTCACCGCCGGCATGGGGGCCAACCACACCTTCGTCGAATCGCCACCCATCAGCTTCGAGGTCTCCATGGGGCCCGTGCACCACCGCCCCGACGGCCGGTATCGCTACGAGATGAAGGTCCGCCACGTGGGCCTCGACCTGCCCGAGGGGACTCCCGAGGAGCTCGCAACCGCATTGTCGGCGGAGATCGCGCAGATGGGCCGTATCGAGGGGTGGCTCGAGGTGGACGACCGGGGCATCACCCGGGGCGTGCGAGGCCCACAACCGACGGGCGTGCCTCCGCGCACTCAGACGATGCTCGGCAACATCCGCTCGGCGCTCCAGAGCATCCCCTTTCCCGAGGAGCCCGTAGGAATCGGGGCCCGGTGGCAGGTCGAGCGCACCGTGGACCTGCACACCCACGACGTGGACCAGGTGGTGACCTACGAGCTCGTGGATCTCGCCGGCACCCGCGGGCAGCTACGCATCACCGTCGAGCAGACCGCAGAGGCCCAACCCCTGCACAATCTCCCGGCCGGGGCCGAAGGGCGCCTCGATACCTACGTCGGCCGCGGCAACGGAGAGGCGGTCTTCGACCTGACGAGCATGACGCCGCTGGTGGGCCTGGCCTTCCAATCCGCGATGCACGCCACGAGCTCCGGTGGAGCATCCGAGCTCACGATGGAGACTCATAGCTCGGTGACGGTACGCCCCCGCTGAGATCCTCAGGGGCGGACGTCGACGACCTTCTCGTCGCCGGCGTATTTGAGGTCGTCTGCTTTGCACTCTTCGGGGCTCTTGAGGTTCTTGAACCAGAAGAAGTAGAGACCGATGGAACTCACGATGGCGACCAGAGCGAAGAAGGTGAACTTGGTCCAGTCGT
>JAFDCW010000255.1 GCA_019312705.1 Deltaproteobacteria bacterium | reverse complement strand
GCGCGCAAAGAGCTGCGCCGGCTCAGAGCCATCGCCCCGCCGAGGTCCTCGAGGAGGCCCGCCGGGGGGGCCGCGCCTGGGTCCGGGGGCTCTCGTACGAGGGTGGGCACCTGGACCGGGTCGTACGGTCGGCCTTGCTCCTGAAGCTCCTGATTCACGCGCCGACCGGGGCGATGGTCGCCGCACCCACGACGTCGCTCCCGGAGTGGGTCGGGGGAACGCGCAACTGGGACTACCGCTACAGCTGGACCCGGGACACGGCAATGGCCATGCGCTCGATGCTGCGCGTCGGCGGTCGCCGAGAGGCCCGTCGGTTCTTCGACTTCGTCGGTGAGACCTTGGTTCGAGACCCCGAGCTTCGGGTCATGTACGCCGTCGACGGCGGTGAGGTCCCGACGGAGACCACCCTCGAACACCTACGGGGCTATGGCGACTCGGTTCCGGTGCGCATCGGCAACGGCGCCCGAGACCAACTGCAACTCGACGCGGCGGGCACGCTCTTCGACTGCGCGGCGGCCCTCCAGGTTGCAGGGGGGGCACGGGATGAGGGCCCGGGGCTGACCCGGGACCACTACGGCAGTCTGCGCGGGGCGGCGGACGGGGTGTGCGAGGGCTGGCGCGAGCCGGACCACGGCATCTGGGAGCCGCGGGGACCCAAGCGCCACAACGTGCACTCGAAGCTCATGAGCTGGGTGGCCCTCGAGGGGGCCGCGGCCCTCGCTCAGAGCTTCGGCGATGAACCGGCTCGCCTGCGTTTCCAGAACGAGGCGCGGGAGGTGAAGGCCGACGTGCTTCGCCATGGCGTCGCCGAGGGCGGAGAGCACTTCACCACGGCCTACGGCATGGAGGAGGTCGACGCCTCGCTTCTCCTCGTGCCCATCCATGGCCTGGTTGAACCTTCGGACCCCCGCGCGGTTGCTACGGTGAACCGTATCCGCGAGGTGCTCGGCGACGGCGATTTCCTCTACCGATACCACATGCACGACGGGGTCGGTGGGACCGAGGGGGCCTTCGTACTCTGCGGCTTCTGGTTGGCCGAGGCCCTCGCGATCCTAGGGCAGGTCGACGCCGCCGAGCGCGTCTTCGACGCCCACGCCGACCGAGCCGCGAACCACCTCGGGCTGCTTGCCGAAGAGGTCGACCCCCGGGACGATTCGGGGCTGGGCAATTTCCCTCAGGCCTTCAGCCACCTCGGATTGATCGACGCGGCCGTACGCATCGACCGTCTCGGCCGCAGTGACGGCAGCTGACTGGGGTCAGCGGCAGAAGCCGGACGCCATGTCGCAGGAGCCGCCGTCGGTGCAGTCCGCGTCGCCGGTGCAGGCCGGGCCGCAGTACCCCTCGGTCGCAACGCCCGTGGTGATGCACGCGTAGCCCGTGCGGCAGCTGCTCGACGAGGTGTTGCACACTTCGACGCAGGTGCCGATGTCAGGGTCGCCGTGGCCGTCGTCGGTGCATACACTGCCGGAGGGGCAGGGTTCGGCCGGGCCGGTGCCCGAGAGTCGGCAGCCCGGGAAGCCGCAAGTGCCGCCGGGCCAGCCGTCATGCATTTCGTCGAGGCAAGACCCGCCCTCGCAGCTGCCGTCTTCGCACGCCTGTCCGATGCTCGCCGGGTCGAAAGGAGGCCGGCACCTCCCGGTGCCCTCGTTGCACACGAAGCCGTCGTTGGCGCACGACGCGTCGGTCGTGCACGCGGGCAGGCAGGCTGTCTCACTCGTGGAGTCCGCGGCGTCGCTCGGCCTGCAGTCGTATCCGTCCCGGGGGCAGTCGGGGAGGCCTTCGCAGGCCTTGAGACATACCCCGGTGCCGTCGCGGTCTTCGACGCAGACGTTGCCGCCGCCGCAGCCCGGGTCGGGGGCGGCGGGGTCACAGCCCAGGTAGACGCAGTACGAGAAGGGGAAGCCCGATTCGTATTCGGTCATGCAGGTCCCCCCGGCGCAGAGGCCTTCGGCTGTCGAACACTCCTCGCCGAGCTCGGCCGGGTCGAAGGGTTCGTCGCAGGTCCCGAGGGCCGGGTTGCAGACGCGTCCGTCGCTGCACTGGGCGTCGGAGGTGCACCCCGGCCCGCAATAGCGCGCTCCGCGGGGCCCACCGCCGTCGGTGCACTGGTAGCCCGGCCGGCAATCTCTGGCGTCGGTGCAGCCGGCGAAACACGCCCCGCCTCGTCCCGCGGGTAGGCACACATCGCCAGCGTTGCATCCGGTCCCGGCGTCAGGGTCGCAACCGCCCTCGATGCACGTACCCCCAGGCCAGCCACTGAAATACTCTTCGAGGCAGAACGCCCCCGCGGGGCACATGTCCGCGGACTCACACCCGCTGCCGACCTCGGCTCCCGAATCGAAGCACGTGCCTTCGCCGAAGAAGCCCCCGTCCGGGTCACAGCTGAGCCCGGGGCCGCAGTCCGTCGCGTCGAAGCACCCAGGCACGCATACCGGTCCGTCGAGCATGAAGGACGACCCACAGCCGTAGCCGGTCCGGCACTGCCGCCCCGTCGCGCTGGGGTCGCACCCGGCGAGGCAGATGAAGGCACTGCGGCCGACCGGGGTACAGAACGACCCCTCGGGACATGCCTGGCCCGCGTCGCATTCGGCGCTGCAATAGCCGTCTTGCCATCCCATCGACTCTTCGATGCACAGCGCATCGCACATCTCGGCGCCGTCGCAGGGCCCGCCGACGTCCCCCGCCGGGGAAATCGACCCGTCCGGGGACCCGTCCGCGCCGCCGCCATCGACCGGGGGCAGGGCGTCGAAGGTGACGCCGGAGTCTTCCGCACCGTGGGACTTGTCGCAGGCCGAGGAGGCCAGGAGCAGCAGGGGCACCCCCCCGATGAGGAGGGCCTGGATGACGAGATTGCGACGAAGCATGAATTCCGCAGCCATTACGAGGTGCTAGAAGCATATAGCGGACAAAGTGAGGCTCAGCTACGGCGCTCCTGCGATCCGCCAACGGAAGGACCACACTTCGTCCCGGTCGGCGCTCTAGAGCGTCCCCCGTCCGGGACTTGTCCCGCGTTGACGCGTTTGTGACCCACGTAGTAGGAAGGTTGCGGGGTCAAGCTAGTCATCGCTCTTCGGTGGGGTCGCGAGAGGTCGAGCACGTGAGTGAAGAGAGCGTCATCCGATTCTGGCCGGCCACCGACGTCGGGCGCGTACGCGACCACAACGAGGACGCGTTCCTCGTCGACAAGAAGCTGAACCTTTACGTCGTCGCCGACGGGATGGGCGGCCACGCGGCCGGAGAGGTCGCTTCGAACCTCACCGTCCGGACCGTCCGCGACGTGCTCGCGAACGCACGTGAGACGCTGATCGAGTTCGAAAAGGGCCACGGCGGCACGGCTCGCCAAGACGTGCTCCGGCTCCTCGAGACCAGTGTCCAGCAGGCTTGCAGTGCCGTGTACGCCGAGGGCCAGCGCGACGAGACCAAGCGCGGCATGGGGACCACCGTCGATGTCTTGCTCATCGTCGGCAATCGCGGCTTCATCGCCCACGTTGGCGACTCGCGCATCTATCTGCACCGCCAGGGCTCGGTGCACCAGCTCACCGAGGACCACTCGCTCATCAACGAACTGCTCAAGCGCGGGCGCCTGACCCGAGAGCAGATCGACAAGGTCCAATACAAAAACGCCGTGACCCGCGCCGTCGGCGTTTATGAGAGCGTCGAGGTCGACACCATCGACTTCGACGTGCTCCCCGGGGACCGCTTCCTCCTCGCGACCGATGGCCTCACCGGCTATCTCGAGGACGCGGAGATTCCGAAGTTCTTCGAGGCCACCCCCGAGGACGAGCTCGCCCAGCGCTTCATCGATCTCGCCAACGAGCGCGGCGGCAAAGACAACATCACCGCCGTCGTCGTGTACGTGCCCGACGCTGAGCAAGGCGCCGACAAGCTCGCCCGCGAGGTCAACCTCAAGCTCGAGACCCTGCACCGTATGCCCCTCTTCCGGCACCTGACGTATCAGGAGCTGGTTCGCGTGCTCAACATCACCGAGGTCCGCGCGTTCACCCCCGGCGAACCGGTCGTTCACGAAGGCGAGGACGGCGACGAACTCTTCATCGTCCTGACGGGCAAGGTGCGCGTGCACTCTGGCGAAACGCCCCTCACCGACCTCGGTCCCGGCGAGCATTTTGGCGAGATGGCCCTCGTCGACAAGGCGTTCCGGAGCGCGAGCGTCACGGCGAGCGACGAAGCCAAGCTCCTGGCGATCCGGCGGCGAGCGTTCTTCGGTATCATTCGCAAGGACCACGACGTCGCGGTCAAGCTGCTCTGGAGCTTCCTCGGCGTATTGACCGAGCGCCTGCGTTCGACGAGCCGCGACCTCGGTAACGCCCGCGAACAGCTCTCGATGGATCTCACCGAGGAGCTCTTGAGCCCCGGCGACATCACGGAACTGCACGAGGCCCCCGACACCTCGCCCGAAGCCGCGAACGCCCCGACCACTGACACGGCCCGGGACTTGGCCGCGGCAGGCCCTTCCGACTTCGCAGACGATGACGACGACGCCGTGACCCGGGTCGACGAACCGCTGGTCCCCGAGTCGGACGAATGATGCTTCGGGGGGCGAGGGGGCCGTCGGTCGTGGCTCTGGTCGCGCTCTGGGTGGCGATGGCGGCGGTGACCGCCTGCGGCGACGACGATGACGGGGGCGAAGCCGAGGCGGACCAGACCCGGGAGACCGGAGAGATCGAGCCCGTCCGCCGGCACCAGATCGACAAGATGACGCCCCACGAGATCGCCGCCGCGCCCAGTCGCAGCGGTGGACGGGTCGCGCGCCTCGATGGGGTGGCGCGTCGTGACGGACAACCCCTCGCGGTCGGGGACCGCTTCGGCCCGGGAGAACTCCTCGAGACCGACGAGGGCGCCCATGTCGCGTTGGACCTGGTCCGTGAGGTGCGCGTGGAGATTGGCGCCGAGGCCGAGGTGCGCCGCGGATCCGTCGGCGAAGCGCAGCTCTTCCTCCACCGCGGGACCCTCCGCGGGACGCTCCCGCCGGTCGGCGGGGGAAGTCGGCCGCCGCTGCGCGTGGGCACCGCGTCCGGGACGGTCGTGCTCGCCGGCGCCGGGGACGTGCTCATCGCGGCGCTGCCTTCGGGAGACACCTGGGTGGCGGTGTTTTCCGGAGCCGCTGTCTTGAGCCGGGGGGATTTCCAAGGCGAAGCGGGGGAGCGCCGGACCGAGGGCACCCGGGTTCTCGAGGGTCACGCCGCCCTCCTCGGCCGCGCGGCGGTCGCCGAGCCGACCGAAGCCCCAGAGCGTGTGGACTCCGGGTGGGCTGCCGCGCAGCAGCTCATCGAGGCCGCTCCCCGCGCCCCGGGGGCCAACCTCGAGGGCCTCGCCGAGGCGGCCGGGGCCCGCTTCGACGAGGCGGCGGCGTGGTTGGTCGCTGAGAGGACCCTGGGGGTGACCCTCGCTGATCAGCAGCGCACGCTCATGGACTCCGACCCCGAAGGGGCCCGGGAGCTCACCCGTGACATCGTGGCGCACTCCCAACGGCTCATCCGCCTCAAGGTCATCGTCCTCGGGCGATACGAGCAGGCGGCGGCCGCTGCGGGGGTCGCGGACGGGGAGATCTCTCCACAAAGGGCTGCCCTGGCACGCGAGCACCTGGTCGACCACTAAGCTCCCTGCGGGGACTTCCCGGCTGACTTCCTTGACGGTCCGCGGGCGGCCTTCGTATTCTCCCGCTGTGACGCGAAAGTCCCTGATTTCGTTGGTGGTCGTGTTGATTGCCCTGGTCGCTTGGGGCGCCCCGAGCGCTGCCCAGGCTCAGGACGCCGAAGAAGAGCTGCGCCTGCACAGCGACCCGCACTCGTTCACGAACGTCATCGACGCGATGGACGGCGACGATCCCTTCGACATCAACGTCTCCCTGACCTTCAATCGGGAGTGGTCCACCGGAGAGATCCAGCGCGAGATCAATGACCCGGCGGTCGCCAATGGCCGCAACTCTGCGAACAACATCCCCGTCGGACAGCACGAGCATCTGCGCAATACCCTGACCGCCGGCCTCCAGATCGGTGTCTTCCACGACCTCGCCATCTACGGCTTCTTGCCCATCGTGCTCAGCGATACGCGCAACCTGAAGCAGCCGGACTCGGACGTCGACCGCGACCTCTCGCGGCGTGTACGCCGCGAGCAGCAGCCTCCGGGTTGGGGGGCGCCCACCGATGCCGGGGGAGGCCTTGCCATCTTCGACGCGCCGTTCAACTCCCAGGCCCGCTCGGGCATTCCCCACGTCAACGTCGGCATCGCCTGGGGCATCTTCAATCAGTTCCGCGACAACTCGCTGCCGACCTGGGTGGTCATGCTCGAAGGGCAGTTTGCCGTCGGTGATCCGATGCGCCCCTGTCAGAGCGACCCGGTGACCGGCGATGACGTCCTCTACACCGACTACAACGGCGTCGCACCGGGTGGTCCAATTCCAGCCGAGAACGTCACGCGCTGCAACGGCGGCGACGACCAGGGCATCAGCGACGGCGTGCACTGGCTCTCCGTCGAGACCCGCCCAGGCGTCGGAACAGTTCAAGCCCGGAGGCGACCTGGAGGGCTTCACCAACTCCGCACCGCCGCTCCAGGGCATGCTCACCGCCGGCCTCGCCGTCATCCCCTGGGAGGCCCGGGCCCGGCACCAGCGCCTCACCGTCGACATTCGTTTGCTCGGCCGGTACATCTCCGAGGGCCACTATTTCTCGCCGCTCTTTGATGCCCTCGGCACGAGCCAGAGCGCCTACCTGCAAAGCCCAAACTACGAGACTGAGGATACGAGCGGTCGCACCGTCATGTTCCAAGGCCTCACCGACATCGAGCCTCACGGTCGCCTGTCGACCCGCATCGCAATCGAGATGCAGGCTGCCGAGTTTGTACGATTCGTCGTCGGAGCCCAGATGGGCTGGGAGACCCCGTACTCCATCACGTACTCCGACGCCTGCAACCCCAACTTCAGAGCCGACCCCGGGGACCCCCGGGAGGGCAACTGCCGGGGCGGCATCATCAACCCCCATCACCGAGCCAACATCGACCTCCCGGGGCGGCGCTTCCGCATCGACGACCAGTTCCAGCTGGACCTCTTCGCCAGCGCGGTCGCACAGTTCTGAGGAATGCCTCGGGGCGGGGCCGTGTTGGGGGGCCGTCGGCGGTCCCGAAATGCTTCGTGATCCCGAATCCCGGCGTGTTCGGGTAGACGTTTGGGCCAAGCGGCGTTACTGACAGCGGACCATGAGCGCGGAGACACCGGACGACGAGTTGGTCAGCACCCCCAAGGGTGAGGGCACGCCTCCGTCCATGCCCGACTCCGAGGCCGAGCTCGTCGACGCCGGTGAAGCGGCCGGAGCCATCGAGGCCGAGAGCCGCGACTCGCTCCCCGATCTGCCGGCGGCGGTCGTCAAGAAAGCCCGAGCGGCCAAGAAGGCTACCAAGGGCCGTAAAGAAGGGGCGCTGTCCAAGCGCGACCCCCTCGCCGCCTACATGCGGGACGTGCAGCGCTACTCGCTCCTGACCCCGACCGAAGAACACGACCTCGCCGTGAAGTACGTCGCCGACGGTGACGTCGACGCGGCCCGGGAGCTGGTCACGTCGAACCTGCGCCTGGTCGTCAAGATCGCCTACGACTATCGCCGCGCCTACAAGAACATCCTCGACCTGATTCAGGAGGGCAACATCGGCCTCATGCAGGCCGTGAAGAAGTACGACCCCTACAAGGGCGTGAAGCTCTCGAGCTACGCGGCGTGGTGGATTCGGGCTTACATCCTCCGGTACATCCTCAA